>JAFQWH010000010.1 GCA_017407515.1 Clostridia bacterium
CTCTATCCACTGAGCTACGGGCGCATATAAAGGGGATTTTTCAATCCCCATTTTTTTGTTTTTCAGTCAGTTTATAAGAAAGTGTCATTAAGCCATCACTTAAATGAACGTTTTCAACGGCAACGTCATCCGGCACGGCAAGATCGGTATAAGAGAAATTCCATAACCCCTTAATCCCTGCCGCAACCAGCCTGGGAACGACTTCAACGATGGCTTTTTTTGGCAGTGCCAAAATGGCAATATCCACCCGGTTAGAAGAACAAAAATCTTCCAGCTCTTCCATAGCCATAACAGACAGACTGTTAATCTCTGTTCCAATGACCTCCGGATTTTTATCAAAAATTCCCACCAGTTCAAAGCCACGTTTGGCAAAATTTGTATGGTTAGCAAGAGCGTGCCCCAAATGACCGGCACCGATAATAATCGTCTTGTAACCATGCGTCAAACCTAAAATTTTAGCAATTTCCTGGTGCAGCTTTTCAACATTATAGCCGTAGCCCTGCTGACCAAACCCGCCAAAACAGTTAAAATCCTGGCGAATCTGCGATGCCGTTACCCCCATTTTTGAGCTGAGCTCACCGGAGGAAATTCTGGTAATCCCCTGACGGAGTAACTCTCCCAGATAACGGTAATAACGGGGCAAACGTTTCACAACGACAAAAGGTACTTCCCTTTTTTCAATACCCATTCAGTTACTTCCTTTAAACGGAGCTTTGCTTACAGAGAAGCAATGGTCTCCATAATGTAATCGGCAAATTCCTCGCCGGTAGCACCGGTATCACGACCGGTAATAACCAGTTTCTTTTCCTGATACATACAAATATCCAACGCTTTTTCAAGCTTATCTGCTAATGTATTATAACCAATATGGTTTAACAACATAACGGATGCACGGATAATACTGCAGGGGTCAGCATACTTGTCACGGCCCTCTGTTACCATACGGGGAGCAGAACCGTGAATCGCTTCAAACATAGCGTAACGCTTACCCATGTTAGAGCTGCCGGCAGTACCGACACCGCCCTGGAACTCAGCTGCTTCGTCAGTTAAAATATCACCGTACAGGTTGGGCAGAACCAGAACCTGGAACTGGGTTCTTCTCTTTTCGTCAACCAGCTTTGCGGTCATAATATCAATATACCAGTCGTCTAATTCAATACCGGGATATTCTTCAGCAATCTTTTTGCAGATGCTGAGGAATTTACCGTCTGTGGTCTTAATAACATTTGCCTTGGTAACAGCGGTTACACGGGTTTTGCCGTTTTTCTTAGCAAAATCAAAAGCGGCACGAACGATTCTTTCCGTACCCTCTGTGGTGGTTACGGTAAAGTCAATGGCTAAATCGTCATTCACGTGGATACCTTCGCTACCCAACGCATAGCCACCCTCTGTGTTTTCACGGAAGAAAGTCCAGTCAATACCCTGTTCAGGAACCTTAACAGGGCGAACGTTAGCAAAGAGGTCAAGCTCTTTACGCATAGCAACGTTAGCACTTTCAATGTTAGGCCAGGGATCACCGGCACGAGGCGTGGTGGTAGGGCCTTTTAAGATAACGTGGCAAGCCTTTAATTCAGCAAGCACGTCATCAGGAATTGCCTTGTTTGCCTTAACACGGTTTTCAATGGTCAAGCCGTCAATCACGCGGAACTCAACCTTACCCTTTTTCACTTCTTCAGCAAGTAAGGTTTCCAAAATACGGTGAGCCGCTTTTGTAATAGCAGGACCAATACCGTCACCGCCGCAAACACCGATGATGATGGTGTCCAGCTTAGAATAATCAATAAATTCCTTGTCCGCTTTCATTCTTTCAACACGGGCAAGCTGTTTTTCTAAAATTGCCGCAAATTTTTCTTTTGCCGCAAGGATTGCTTCTGACATTTTTATCTCTCCCGATTACTGATTTTGCATCTTAATGTAGTTAATCAAACCGCCTGCATAAAGCATCTCTTTCTGGCGGTCAGACGCAACTAAAATTGTAACATAACTGGTATCTTTTGTCAAGTTTTTGACTATAATTTCTTCCCCTGCCGCAATCTGTGCTGGAGCGTTTTCGATCGCAAGCTCATCGCCCATAGAAATGTCATCGTAGTCTGCTTCGTTCTTGAATACCAAGGGCAAAATACCGGAGTTAATCAGGTTTGCCATGTGAATTCTTGCAAAGGATTTTGCCAGAACACCCTTAATACCTAAGTACAAAGGTGCTAACGCTGCGTGCTCACGGGAAGAACCCTGACCGTAGTTTGTACCGCCGATAATAAAGCCGCCGCCGTTTTCCTTAGCACGAGCAGGGAACTCGGGGTCGCAAGGCGTCAGACAGAACTCTGCCAGATGAGGAATGTTGGAACGGAAGGGCAGGAGCTTTGCGTTCGAAGGCATAATATGGTCTGTGGTAATGTTATCTTCAACCTTGATTAAGGACTTACCGCTAACAGTTTCAGGAAGCTTGGTGTTTAAGGGGAAGGGCTTAATGTTCGGGCCTCTTACAACCTCAACCTTTGACCCGTCTTCAGCCGGAGCCACTACCATGTTGTCATTCGCTAAAAATTCAGCAGGCATAGTAACGCTGGGAGCCTCGCCCAACTCTCTGGGGTCAGTTAAAACGCCTGTGATGGCACTGGCTGCAGCCACTTCAGGGCTAACAAGGTAAACCTGAGCAGAAACGGTTCCGCTTCTGCCGTAGAAGTTACGGTTAAAGGTACGCAAGGACACAGCATCAGTCTTAGGAGACTGACCCATACCGATACAAGGACCGCAAGCAGACTCTAAAATTCTGGCACCGGCAGCAACCATGTCAGCCAATGCACCGTTTTGTGCCAGCATGGTGAGCACCTGCTTGGAGCCGGGAGCAATAACTAAGCTTACGTCGGGGTGAACGGTTTTGCCCTTTAAAATCTGAGCAACCTTCATCATATCAGCGTATGATGAGTTGGTACAGCTGCCGATTGCCACCTGGTCAACCTTAATCTTACCGATTTTGCTAACCTCTAAAACATTATCCGGGCTGTGAGGCATTGCAGCTAAGGGCTCAATCTCAGACAGATCAACAGTAATTTCTTCGTCATATACGCAGTCAGCGTCAGGTGCTAAAGCTACCCAGTCACCTTCTCTGCCCTGAGCTTTTAAGAAAGCAAGGGTTGCTTCATCACTGGGGAAAATTGAGGTGGTTGCACCGAGTTCTGCACCCATGTTGGTAATGGTTGCACGTTCGGGAACGGACAGGGTTTTAACGCCCTCACCGGTATATTCTAAAATTTTACCTACGCCGCCTTTAACGGAAAGTTCACGAAGAACGGTTAAGATAACGTCTTTCGCGGTTACCCAGGGGCGAAGTTTTCCGGTTAATTTAACATTTAAAATTTTCGGCATGGTGATATAATACGCACCGCCGCCCATAGCAACAGCAACGTCTAAGCCACCGGCACCGATTGCCAGCATACCGAGGCCACCACCGGTAGGCGTATGGCTGTCAGAGCCGAGCAGAGTCATACCGGGAATACCGAAGCGTTCCAGCTGCACCTGATGGCAGATGCCGTTACCGGGACGGGAGAAATAAATACCGTGCTTGTTGGTAACGGTCTGAATGTATTTATGGTCGTCCGCATTTTCAAAGCCGGACTGAATGGTGTTATGGTCAATATAAGCAACGGACCGTTTGGTTTTAACCTTATCGATGCCCATAGCTTCAAACTGAAGATATGCCATAGTACCGGTAGAGTCCTGTGTTAAGGTCTGGTCAATGCGGATAGAAATTTCCTCGCCGACCTTCATTTCACCGGTAACTAAATGCTCTTTAATAATTTTTTGTGCGAGTGTGTAACCCATAATACGCCTCCTGTAAATCCTAAAAAAGTCTATCAAAAATAGTATACCGCATTTTGCACCTATTGTCAACTAAACCAACATAAAAACCATTGTTTCTGTCTTGAAAAATAAAGGTTTCTATTGAATTTTACAAGTTTTTGTGGTATATTTGTATTTGGTAATTCCAAACATATTTATTGTGACAATGTAAGGAGGTACTCCTTTGAAAAAAATTGATATTTTAGGGGTTTTGGTAGACCATGTTACTATGGACGATGCCCTGTTTTCCCTGAAAGAGTTTTTGAAAGAAGAAAAAGCCCATGCTGTTTTCACGCCCAATTCCGAAATCATCATGGTAGCTCATAAAGACGCAGAATTTTGCAAAACCTTAAACAGCGGCGATTTAATCGTTGCAGACGGCATCGGCGTTGTCTACGCCTCCAAAATTTTAAAAGCTCCCCTGCCGGAGCGTGTGGCAGGCTTTGATTTATCCTCAAAATTGATTGAGGCAGTCTCAGACGGTAGCCGGAGTTTATACTTTTTTGGCGGCAAACCCGGTGTGGCAGAGCTTGCCATCCGCAATTTAACCGAAAAGTACCCTGCTCTTTCAGTCTGTGGCTTTTCTGACGGATATTTTGACGAAGCAAAAGAACAGCAAATTATTGAAGATATAAAAGCAAAAAAGCCGGACATTTTGTTTGTATGCTTAGGTGCTCCCAAACAGGAAAAATGGATTGCCGAGCATAAAGACGAATTAGGAGCGAAATTACTCTTAGGCGTTGGCGGCAGTTTAGACGTTTGGGCAGGCACCGTTGAGCGAGCTCCGGAAAAATACCAAAAAGCAGGGCTTGAGTGGTTTTACCGCTTACTGAAGCAGCCCTCCCGCTTTTTCAGAATGATGGCACTTCCCAAGTTTGGATTAACCGTTTTGTTTAAAGGCAAGCGGGTGAAGAAAGGAAATCGGTCATGAGTGAATTTAAATCCGGTTTCGTCGCAATCTGCGGCAGACCGAATGTAGGAAAATCCACCCTTTTAAATCGGATTATCGGGCAGAAAATTGCCATCATCTCCGACAAACCCCAAACCACCCGTAACAATATTTTAGGTGTTTACCACAAAGAAGATATGCAGATTGTCTTTGTAGATACCCCGGGGATTCACCGCCCCTTTACAAAGCTGGGAGAAACTATGATGAAATCGGCAGACTCGGCTATGCGTGATGCTGACGTGGTTCTTTTCTTAGTTGAGCCAACCGCTCAGCCGGGCAAAATTGAGCTGAAGATTATGGAAGACTTAAAGAAAACGGATATTCCTGTTTTTTTAGTCATCAATAAAATTGTTACGATAAAAAAAGACCTGCTGCTTCCTGTCATTGCTGCCTATCAGTCCCACTTTGACTTTGCCTCGGTGTTTATGATTTCGGCAAAGCAGGACGACGGTGTTACCCTTTTGTTAGAAGAACTTGCAGGCTTAATTCCCGAAGGACCTATGTTTTTCCCGGAAGATGCCGTAACTGACCAGCCGGAACGCCAACTAGTGGCAGAGCTTGTCAGAGAAAAGCTCTTGCATCTTTTGGACAAAGAGATTCCTCATGGCATTGCCATCGAGGTCTTTTCCATGAAGGAAAAAGACAAGCTGTACGACATTGAAGTGAATATTTACTGCGAAAAACAAAGCCACAAAGGCATCGTCATCGGCAAAGGTGGCTCTGTTTTAAAAGAAGCCGGCACCTTAGCAAGAGAAGATATGGAAAAAATGCTTGATAAAAAAGTCCTCTTAAAGCTTTGGGTCAAGGTGAAAGATGATTGGCGGAACCGCGAAGCGGCTTTGCGTAATTTCGGATATACTGCCGAATAAATTTTCATTCTCTTTTTCCAAAAATTTTTATGGTATATTCCCTCGTTTCTATGTCAAAATAGAAGTAAACAATGTACCAGGGGGAATAAAAATGCTTGAAAATTTTGCATGGGAAATCTTTACAAAGACCGGCAGCATTGACGGCTATTTATTATACAAACAATCTGCAAATGTAAAAGAAAACAGTGGTGATTATGGAGCTTTTAAAGACGACAGGTGTGGTAATCAGACAGACCAAGGTCAAGGAGAATGACCTGATTATAACAATTTTCACAAAAGATTTCGGGGTAATCCGTGCCGCGGCGAAAGGTGCCCGTGGCTTTAAAAATCAGCGTGCGGCCGGAACCTCCCTGTTTGCTTACAGCGAATTTGTACTCTTGCCCGGCAAGGACCTTTACCGGGTGCAAAGCTGTGATTTAATTGAGAGCTTTTACAGTTTAACATCAAACATCGAACGTTTGGCTTTTGCCACCTATATTGCAGATTTAACAGGCTATACCGTTCAGGAAGAAGAGGGGACAGAGCGTCTTTTATCTCTGTTTTTAAACACCTTTTATCTCTTTGCCCGCTGGGGCGGTGAGCTTAGAACGGTAAAATGCGTTTACGAGTTAAAGCTTTTGGAATATCTGGGATTTTCGCCCTACCTAGAGGGTTGCACCCTCTGCGGAAAGGAGGACACCACCTACTTTTCTCCCAAAGAGGGCGGCCTTGTCTGCGAAAACTGTCACAGCGTGCAAATGCAGAAAATCTCACCTGCCTGCAAAAACGCCATGCAGTATATTTTGGAGTCAGATGATAAAAAAGCCTTTGCTTTCCGGCTGTCCCCTGAGGTTTTATATGAGCTTGAATACCACGTAGGCAGTCTGCTGACAAGCAGTATTGACCATACTTTTTATTCTCTGGATTATCTGAAAACAGTTTTGGGAAACTAATTCCCCTGAAAGGATTAACAATATGGAATTGAGCAAAATTTTAAAAGAGGTTCAAAAGCCGGCACGGTATGTTGGCACGGAATATAACAGTGTACATAAAGATTTGGCTGATGTTTATATCCGTTTTGCCTTTTGCTTTCCCGATGTATACGAGGTTGGTATGTCCCATTTGGGCATAAAAATTCTGTATCATCTGTTAAATAACGAAAAGGATATTTACTGCGAACGTGTCTTTGCTCCCTGGACGGATATGGAAGAAAAAATGCGTGAAGCCGGCATTCCTCTTTTTTCCTTGGAAACAAGAACCAACGTAAAAGAGTTTGATATTGTTGGCTTTACCCTGCAATACGAAATGAGCTATTCTAACATTATCAATATGCTGGACTTATCCGGCATTCCGGCACTCTCTTGTGACCGCGGTGAGGATATGCCCTTTGTCTATGCCGGTGGCCCCTGTGCCTATAACCCGGAGCCGCTGGCTGACATTATGGACTTTTTCATGATTGGCGAAAGCGAAGAGCAGATGATTGAGGTTATGAACGCTTACCGCAAGTGGAAACAGTCCGGCGAGCCTAAGATTAAGTTCTTGGAATCTCTTTTATCTATCCGGGGTATTTATGTCCCCCGTTTTTACGATGTAGCGTATAACGAGGACGGTACCATTTCCGAAATGGTGCCCAACCACCCCGATGCACCGGCTCGGGTGAAAAAACAGATTGTCCGGGATATGGATAATGCCTTTTATCCCGAAACTATGATTGTGCCTTATATGGAAATTATCCACGACCGCATTACCTTAGAGCTGTTTCGCGGCTGTATCCGTGGTTGCCGTTTCTGTCAGGCGGGAATGATTTATCGCCCCGTCAGACGCAGAAGCCCTAAACGGCTCTTAGAGCTTGCCGAAAAGCTGATTGACTCAACAGGTTACGAAGAAATTTCCATGTCAAGCCTTTCCACCAGTGATTATCCGGAATTGCAGGAATTAACCGAAGGGCTACTGGACTTAACCGTTCAGAAAAAAATCAATTTAAGCCTGCCCTCTCTGCGAATTGATAACTTCTCTTTAGATTTAATGCAAAAGGTGCAAAAGGTCAGAAAAAGCGGCTTAACCTTTGCCCCTGAGGCAGGCTCTCAGCGTCTTCGTGATGTTATTAACAAAGGCGTGAATGAAGAAGATTTAATTCGCTCTGTGTCCCTTGCCTTTGCCGGCGGATACAGTGGCGTTAAGCTGTACTTTATGATTGGCTTGCCCACAGAAACCGATGAAGACGTAAAACAGATTGCTCATCTTGCCCATAAAGTTGTGCAGGCATACAGGGACACCCCGAAAGAACAGCGAAACAAAGGACTTCGCGTCACCGTTTCGGCTTCTTCCTTTGTGCCCAAGCCCTTTACCCCGTTCCAATGGGCACCTCAGGACGATATTGAAACCCTGCGGGATAAACAGCATTTAATTAAAGACGAAATTCGAGACAAGGCTATCAGCTATAACTATCATGAAGCAAAGCTCAGCGTGCTCGAGGGCGTGTTTGCCCGTGGCGACCGCCGTCTGGCTAAAGTCTTGCTCCGTGCCCAGAAATTAGGGGTACGCTTTGATGCATGGCAGGAATGTTTCCAGTATGACCTCTGGCAGGAGGCCTTTCGTCTGGAGGGCATTGACCCTGACTTTTACAACCGCCGCCAGCGGCGTTATGATGAAATTCTCCCCTGGGAAATCATCGACCCGGGCGTAACAAAAGAATTCTTAATGCGTGAAAACGAAAAGGCAAAACGGGGCGAGGTAACAAAAAACTGTCGGGAAGTTTGCTCCGGTTGCGGAATCCGGCAATTTGAGGAGGGTGATTTCTGTGATTAAATATCGGTTCAGCTATGCTAAATATGGCGAAGCTAAATACGTTTCCCATTTGGATTTAATCCGGCTTTTCTCCCGTTCCTTTAAGCGGGCACACATTCCCCTGACATACTCTGAGGGCTTTAACCCCCACCCTAAGCTTGCTATCGGCTTGCCGCTTTCGGTGGGTGTTACCAGCGAATGTGAATGTATGGACGCGGAAATTGACCGCCCCCTTACAAAAGAAGATATTGATGCGTTAAACCGCTCTCTGCCTTTAGGCATACATATTAACGGTTTATTAGAACTGATTCCCGGCGTCAAAAAACTCTCGGACATTCGCTGGGCAGAATATCGGATAACAGTTGTCTGCGACCCGGTTGATACGAAAAAAATTGATACATTTACAGATCGTTCCTCTGTCATTGTCGAAAAGAAAACGAAGCGAAAAACCGAAGATACGGACATTTTACCGGATATTCATGCATTGTCTGTCTCCGGCGTAACCGATGACGGGTTGATGCTTTCCATGATTCTCTCTGCCGGCTCCTCGGCAAACCTAAAGCCTGATTTGGTTCTTTCCGCTATGGAGCAATATATTGACGGGTTCTGCCCGAAGGATTATGACGTTCACCGTGTCAAAATTCTCTCCGAAAATGGAACACCATTGTTATAAAAATTTAAAAACTGCAACACTTGTTATCCTGTGTTGCAGTTTTTTCTTATCTAAAGTACAATTTAGTTGTACTTTTTGCGTTTTCCTCTTGACATTATTCCAAATTAGTTGTATAATTTGAATAAACAAGAGTGTAAACAGAAAAACGGAGGCCCCCAAATGTACAAAGAAATTGAAAAAGATTTTCCACTAAAATTAAAAATGCTCCGGCTTGATGTTGGATTATCCCAAGAAGAATTTGCAAAAAAAATTGGTATTTCAAGAAGCTGTCTGGCAAACTACGAAACGGGAAAACGCCAGCCGGATATTGATATAATACAAATTATTGCAAATACCTGCAATGTCCCCCCGGAGGTTTTAAGTAATAAAGCTCGCCACAATAAAGCTGTATTAAGCGAAAGCAATCCTGCTGCAAATAACCATATGAAAATATTGGTTCAAAGCCGGGGGAATTATATTGATATTTCTCATCTTCCTTTAGAACGCCGAATTTCCGTATTTGATTATTATGACTACATTGTCAGCATGCATCATAAGAAAAAGGAAATTACGTTAGGATAAAAAAGAGTGTGTAAAAAACAAACTGTTTTTTACACACTCTTTTTTAGAATAGGAAAAATTTATTTTTGCAAATAAAATGCCTTATAAGCCTTATATGCCATATAAATATCCAGCTTTGATGCAATCTCAAACGGAGCATGCATGGATAAAAGCGGTACGCCGCAATCCACAACCTCCATGTCAAGGTTTGCAACATACTGTGCAATGGTGCCGCCACCGCCGGCATCAACTTTGCCAAGCTCACCGCTTTGCCAGAAAACTTCGCCCTCGTCAAAGCAGCGACGAACAAAGCCCATGAATTCAGCGTTAGCATCAGAGGTACCGGATTTACCGCGAGAACCGGTGTATTTGGTCAGTACAACGCCGCGACCGATAAAAGGTGCGTTCATTTTGTCGTGCACCTCAGGGTAAGTGGGGTCAACGCCGGCACTTACGTCAGAAGACAGACATTTTGAATTTCTGAAGGTGCGTTTGAGCATCAGTTCATTATAGGTGCCTGCTGTTTTTTCAATTAAGAGTGCCACGGCATATTCAAAGAAAGCAGAACGCATACCGGTTGAACCCATACTGCCGATTTCCTCTTTGTCTGTTAAAAGACAAACTGCAGTTTTAACGGGGTTTTCTGTTTCAAACATAGCCATAAGCGAGGTGTAAGCACAAACTCTGTCATCGTGCCCATAAGCACCCACTAAGCTTCTGTCAAAGCCAACATCGGTTGCTTTAAATGCCGGAACGGCCTCAAGCTCTGCGGACAGGAAATCTTCCTCACAAATATCATATTTCTCAGAAAGCAGTTTTAAAAGTGCTTCCTTTTCCGCATCTTTTTCGCTACCCTCTTCCGGCAGACTGCCGGCTAAGATATTAAGTCCCTCACCGGTGATAATCTCCGTTGCCTTTTTCTGCATCTGGTCTGTTGCAAGATGGGGCAGTAAATCAGTAATGCAAAGAACCGGATCTCCGGGCTCATCACCCAAGCTGATTTCCACCTTTTCCCCGTTTGCTTTCATAACGACCCCATGGAGAGCCAAGGGAATGGCTGTCCACTGGTATTTTTTAATACCGCCGTAGTAATGAGTCTTAAACAGGGCAAGGCCGCTGTCTCCATATACAGGATTCTGTTTTAAGTCAATACGGGGGCAGTCAATATGGGAAATAACAAAAGAAATCCCCTGTTCTACCGCCTCCTGACCGATGATAGCAAGAAACAGGTTCTTATCACGGTTTACCATGTAAACCTTATCGCCAGCCTTTAGGCTATCTTTTTCTTCTAAGTTCACAAAGCCCTGAGCTTTTGCCATCTCTAAAGCTACCTTGCAAGCAAGTCTTTCGGTTTTACCCTGATTTAAATATGTTTTGTATCCTTCCGAGAAAGCAAAAATCTTCTCTTTTTCTGCTCCATCAATGGCTTTCCAGCCGCTATCTTTCTGAAACATAGTCTTCCTCCTAAAACAGCAATGTAATAAAATCGTCCAGGGTGATTCCCTGCATATAGGCAGAAATATCCTCCGCCCGTAACGCCTCTTTGATCGCTTCTGCCTCGTGAGGCACGCCCACCAGCTTCTCCTCTAAACCTTCAATGGGCTTTTTAGAGAAAAAGTCCCCAAAAATTTTAACGGATCGAATCTGCGAGGTGCCGGCAATGTCTAAATGAACCTCCACCGTCCCCATGGGAAACCGTTTTTTACGGACAAACTCGTATTTCGGCGAATATCCAAAATTCCACTCCCAAGTGGCATATTTTTCATCGCGAAGCTTTTTGATTTCTGCTTCGTGCTGCATTACATCATAGTATCTGCAATCGGGGATACTTTTAGTCATGTATGCCGCGAACTGTTCAATAAACTGCTCCGGCAACATAGCTTTTTCCATGTGCGTACTAATGTTGGTCACCCGACTTTTAACAGATTTAATCCCTTTTGACTTAATTTTGTCCTCAGAAACTTTTAGTGCCTCCGCCAATCGGTTTTCCGATGCCGAAAAAAGCAGCGTTCCGTGATGCATCACTCTGTTTTTATACATATACTGTGCGTTGCCGGAAATTTTTTTATCACCAATCAGCAAATCGTTTCTGCCGCTTAAGGAAGCTTCCACACCCAAGGTCTTTAAAAACCCGATAACCGGCTGACAGAACCTTTGATAGTTACTGAAATCATCGCCGGAATTCACAACAAAGGTAAAATTGATGTTCCCCATATCGTGAAAAACCGCACCACCACCAGACATACGCCGAACAACCTGAATACCGTTTGCCTTTACATAGTCATAGTGAATTTCAGACAGGGTGTTTTGGTTTCTGCCGATGACAATGGTGTTATCATTTCGCCAGAGCATAAAAACTTCTTCGGAAAGGTTTTGCACCAGAAATTCTTCTGCCGCCATGTTAAAATAAGGGTCTGTGCTTTCATTATAAATCAGCAGCATATGGCTCAGCCCTTTCCGCCACGCATTTTTTCAAAAAAGCTCTTCTGCTTGGTGTGATTATTACTCTTTAAACCGCCCTCAAACTCCCGAAGCAGTTCTTTTTGCTTCTGGGAAAGATGGGTGGGAACTTCCACCGTAACCTTAACGTATTGGTCGCCTCTGCCGTTTCTGCGAAGCATGGGAATACCTTTACCCTTTAAGCGGAACACAGTGCCCGTCTGCGTCCCCTCGGGAATGGAATACTTAACCTTACCGTCTAAGGTGGGAACTTCAAGTTCAGCACCCAGTGCCGCCTGCACAAAGGTAATAGGCACTTCGCTCATAACATCGTAATTATTTCTTACGAAAATTTCATGGGGCTCAACAGCCACCGTTACAAACAGATTGCCCACAGGAGCACCCAAATCACCCACGTTGCCCTGGCCTGACAGAGAAATACTCTGACCGTGGTCAATACCGGCAGGAATGTTTACCTTAATGGTTCTGGATTTACGGATTTTACCTTTACCCTTACAGGTGTCGCAGGGGTCTTTTACAATTTTACCCTTACCACCGCAGGCACTACACGTTGTAACCGTTGACATATTGCCCAAAATCGTCCGCTGGGTACTGCGAACCTGACCGCTACCGCCACAGGTGCTACAGGTTACTACCTCGCTGCCTGCCTTCGCACCGGAACCCTCACAGTCGGGACAAAATTCCGTTCTGTATATATGAATTTCTTTTTCACAGCCAAAGGCCGCCTCTTCAAAAGAAATAGTGATGCTTGTTTCCAGGTCTGAACCGGGCTTGGGAGCATTTCTTCTGGCACCTCTGCCGCCGCCAAAGCCACCGCCGAAAAAGCCTTCAAAAATATCACCAAAGTCAAAGCCGCCGCCAAAACCGCCAAAGCCACCGCCGCCGGCACCGAAATTGGGGTCAACACCGGCATGGCCGAACTGGTCATACCGCTGTTTTTTATCTGGGTCAGACAAAACCTCGTAAGCCTCGCCCGCTTCTTTAAATTTCATCTCCGCTTCCTGATTATCGGGGTTTAAGTCGGGATGGTACTGTTTTGCAAGCTTACGGTATGCTTTTTTTATTTCATCAGCACTGGCACCGCGGCTAACGCCCAGCACTTCATAGTAATCTCTTTTTTCTGCCATAGATTTTTTCACCCTCACAAAAACTAAGCACAAGAAAGTCGAACCCAAAAGCGTTCGACTCTCTTTGCTTATTTGCTATTTAGCTATATTAGTCAACAACCTCATAATCTGTGTCAACCACGTTGTCATCACCTGCAGGCGGAGTCTGACCACCAGCAGCATCAGCACCCGGTGCTGCACCTTGCGGATTTGCAGCCTGGTAGATTTTTGCACTGACTTCATAGAACTTAGCAGACAGAGCTTCAGATGCCTTTTTAATAGCCTCGGTATCAGTACCCTTTAAAGCTTCTTTGACCTTTTCAATTTCAGCTTCAATGGCTGCTTTATCTGCCGCATCAATCTTATCGCCTAAATCCTTAATGGATTTTTCGCTCTGATATACTAAAGAGTCTGCATTGTTACGGGTATCAATTTCTTCTTTTTTCTTTTTGTCTTCTGCCGCAAACTGTTCAGCCTCTTTAACAGCCTTATCAATCTCATCGTCAGACAGGTTTGTGCTTGCAGTAATGGTAATTTCCTGAGCATTGCCGGTACCTAAATCTTTTGCGGAAACGTGAACAATACCGTTTGCGTCAATGTCAAAGGTAACTTCAATCTGCGGTACACCACGGGGAGCTGACGGAATGTTATCTAAGTGGAACTTACCTAAGGTCTTGTTGTAAGCCGCCATCTCACGTTCACCCTGCAGAACATGAACCTCAACGCTGGTCTGACCGTCTGCTGCGGTGGAGAAAATCTGAGATTTCTTGGTGGGAATAGTGGTGTTACGTTCAATCAGCTTGGTAAATACGCCGCCTAAGGTTTCAAGACCTAAAGAAAGGGGTGTTACGTCTAAGAGGACGATGCCGCTAACGTCACCGGATAAAACCGCACCCTGAATAGAAGCACCAACGGCAACACATTCGTCAGGGTTAATGCCCTTATGGGGCTCTTTGCCGGTAATCTTTTTAACAGCTTCCTGAACAGCCGGAATTCTGGAAGAACCGCCGACTAACAGGACTTTATCAATCTCACCTGCAGAAAGGCCGGCATCACGCAAAGCGTTTCTGGTGGGTTCCATGGTTGCTTCAACTAAGTCATGGGTCAGTTCATCAAATTTAGCACGGGTCAGCGTAATATCTAAGTGCTTCGGGCCCGTTGCATCTGCTGTAATAAAGGGCAGGTTTACGTTAGTGGTAGTTACACCGGACAGCTCAATTTTAGCTTTTTCAGCAGCTTCCTTTAAACGCTGAAGAGCCATTTTATCAGCCTTTAAGTCAATACCGTTTTCCTTTTTGAACTCATCAGCTAAATAGTCGATAACTCTCTGGTCAAAGTCGTCACCACCTAAGCGGTTGTTACCGCTGGTTGCCAAAACTTCAAAAATACCGTCGCCCAGTTCCAGAATGGAAACGTCGAAGGTACCGCCGCCTAAGTCATAAACCATAATTTTCTGGTCGTTTTCTTTATCCATACCGTAAGCCAAAGCGGCCGCGGTCGGTTCGTTGATGATACGCAAAACTTCAAGACCGGCGATTTTACCGGCATCTTTGGTTGCCTGACGCTGTGCATCAGAGAAATAAGCGGGAACGGTAATGACTGCCTGCGAAACCGTTGTGCCGAGATATGCTTCGGCATCGGCTTTCAACTTTTGCAGAATCATTGCGGAAATTTCCTGAGGGGAATACTTCTTATCGTCAACAGTTACTTTGAAATCCGAACCCATCTCGCGCTTGATGCTCATGATGGTGCGGTCGGGGTTGGTGACACCCTGACGCTTGGCAACCTGACCGATCATACGTTCGCCGTTCTTTGCAAAAGCGACGACAGACGGGGTGGTGCGGGAGCCTTCGGGATTGGGAATGACGATCGGTTCGCCGCCTTCGTAAACGGCGACGCAAGAGTTGGTTGTGCCAAGGTCGATACCAATGATTTTTGCCATGATTTTTATCCTCCGTAACGGTAAATCTTTTTTTGTTTTAATTTATGATATTTTTTACTTTTTTGCTTTAGTTCACGACTTTGACCATCGCATAACGGATCACACGGTCGCCGCGTCGGTAACC
>JAFQWH010000011.1 GCA_017407515.1 Clostridia bacterium
CATTTCTAGGTGGGCACAGCGACCTACCCCTACATTGTTTGTTTTGCCTAAGAAAAAGGACGGGTTATTCCGTCCGTTTTTTTGTGAAAATAATACCCGCGTAGGGGCGGGGTTCCATCCCCGACCGCTTTTCGGGTGGGCACAGAGACCCACCCCTACATTTTATTTGTTCTACATAAGAAAAAGGACGGTTTCTCGTCCGTTTTTTTGTGAAAATAATACCTGCGTAGGGGCGGGGTTCCATCTCCGCCCGCATTTTTAGGAGGGCACAGAAACCCTCCCCTACATTTTTGTTTTGCATAAAAAAAGGACGGTTACCCGTCCTTTTTTCATATATTTTCTTGTTTATGTTTTAACTTTTTAAGTGCCAAAATACCAAGTATGCAGAACACCGTACCTATCAAAAGGCCCAACCGCAGGCTCAGTTGTTCTGCAGAGATGCCGACCTTTTCCGCTAATCTATGTACCGCCGGTGCCGCCCCATATATATCTACCAATTTCCCGGCAAGCCAGGGACCAAAAGAACAACCCGTATCACCGCCTGCTGCCAGCACGGCAAACATCCAGCTGCCTGCCAGGGGGAATTTTTCCGATGCAACCACCAGCGTCCCCGGCCAGGTCATTGCCACGCCAAAACCGCTGAGAACCACACAGACCATAGGCACTATCCGTCCCGGCACAAGTGCGATTGCCAAATAACAGAAAAACAAGATCCAAAGACCTTTTGTCAGGGCCGAATAAATGCTCAGGCGTTCACCGATTTTACTGTACAACAGTCTGCCGGCACTCATGGCAAAGGCAAAGGCACAAACACCTAAAACATCACCAACCGCCTTGCTGACGCCCAAGCCCTGCTCTAAGAAGGAGGACGCCCACTGACCTACAATCAGTTCACCGGCACCACCGGCAATCATAACAACCATACAAAGAGCAAAGGTGCGGCTTAAAAGAACACTTTTAGCATTCTGCTGTTTTTCCGCCGGAACGCCGGGCTCTAAAGGTGCTATCAAAAAAAGAGAAAAAACTACAAAAGGAACGATGCACCAAACAATAAAAATCCATTGCCAATTACCGGCACCCAAAAAGTACAATAACAGCGTTGTCGCGAGCACCGCTATCAACTGCCCCCAGCTGTACGCAGAATGAACAAAGCCCATTAAGGCGTTCTTCTTTTCTTGCCGAAGCGGCAGAGCATTGATAATAGGTGACAGCAGAATTTCCATAAGCCCTCCGGCTATGGCAAAGATAACCGTGCCCAAAAACATACCGGGATACGGATTCTGCGGCAGAACCCAAGGGGAAACGGCATAGGTTAAAAACCCAAGAATGGCAAGAACCGCCGAAGACAGTGCAAGGGGACGAAAACCGATACGATCCACCATACTGCCAATGGTCAGGTCGCAAGTTAGCTGTGTAACAAAATTAACCAGCACGAGTAACCCGAGCTGGCTATAAGAAAGCATAAATTGATTTTTTAAGGTGATAAATAAGGTAGGGGAAACGTTAACAACGACTGCCTGCAGAATATACCCGAAAAAGCAGGCACAAATCGTTAACCCGTACCGCTTTGTTTTTGCTTCCATCGTTTTAAAAAGAACCACTGGAGCGACGGTAACTGGAACCGCGTTTAGACTCCATTCCTCTCTTTAAGTCTTGCATTTTTTCGTCACTTGTCTGTTTAAATTTATTCATCATTTCTTCAAAAGACATAGGACCGGAGCTTTCTGATTTTTTAGACCAGTCAACACGTTCGGTTTTGGGAACACGGGCTGTTTGGGCCGGTGCATTCTTTTTGCGTTCCTCAAGGAGAGCCTGCTTAATAGAGAGGCTGATTTTACCGGATTCATCAACGGAGATAATCTTGACCTTAACCTCGTCATTTTCTTTAAGAAAATCACTGATGTTTTTAACATAAGTCAATGCAACTTCCGAAATATGAACAAGTCCTGTTTTTCCTTCTCCCAACGAAACAAAAGCGCCAAAAGGCGAAATCCCCGTAACCTTACCAGTTACGATTTTTCCCGGTTCTAAACCCATAAGTTGTTCCAATGCCTTTCTGCCAACATAAAATTATATCCGGCCGGCGTATCTGTAGGCGGATAAGACGGCCTCTTTAGCTATTGCTTGTTTGTATCAACAAAAACTCTTTCTCCTGGCTTCATATAACCCAGCTTCTCCCGGGCAACACGCTCCATATACTCCGGCGTACCCACAGCTTCTTTTTCTGCTTCCAGTTCGCTGTGAATCTGCTGTTGCTCTGTAACCTGCTGGGCTAAAGCCTTTTCCTCGCGACCAAGACGCGACAAATCAAACTGCTGTGCCACAAACAAGTAGCAAATATATATAATTAAAACACCTAATAAGCTTCGCTTGAGCAAAACTTCTATATCAATTCTTTTATTCATCGGCAATCCTCTATTTTTTCTTAATCATTCTGCCTGTCCGTTTAACGTTTTCTGTCAATCTCCGCAGGAGAAACCGCCCAATCTTCAAAAAAGGGCGAAAAAGAAGACAAATATACCTATATAATATATTATACGCAAAAAACAGCGGTGTCAAGAGGATTTTCAAAAAAACTTTGAAAATTTTAGAAAAAAAGTCGATTAAATTATTCAGTATTTTCAGCACCCACGGCGAAAGGGTTATCCCATACAATAAAGCTCCCAAGGCAGCCCCTAAAATCTCATAAAAACGCATGGTGCCCCGGTTAACCGTAAAGATTAAATAAAACATAATAACAAACGCAACAACCCAGAAAACCCCATCTTGAATATGCGTCAACGCCCTGCCGCTTCCGGCTTTTTGGCGGATGACACGAAACAGATCGTAAATAAAAAACAAAACTCCACCGCAAAGAACACAGCTTACAAAAACAAATGCCTCTTTTGAAACAGAAAAATCCATCATTTCCTGCTACTCCACTATTTCAACATTTTCTTAAAAAAGCCCTTGCCCTTTTTGCCGTAACCGTCGCGACCGGTATATAAAATACTGACCACTTCACCGGTAATGGAAAGCTCGCCGCCAGTTACGTCCAGCTTCTGAATGTGCAGGTCGTAGCCCTCAATCACAACGGTATCATCCGCTGTAAATAAAACAATTTTCCCCTCGTCAAAGGTGTCAACGTCTGCCACCTGGGTAATGCTCAATCTGTTTTTCTCCTCTAAAATAAGGTTATGAGGCATTCTCTTTTCTTCCATGCCAAATCTTCCTTTCTGCAAAATAATATTTGTTACGATTTTATGAAAATTACCGGCGGTTTATGACTTTTTGATTGACTAAAAACTTGCAAAATGATACAATAAACATGAACAAAAACAGAAAGGCATAAAATTATGTGGATTTGTAATACATGGCAGGAATATCAGGTATTAGACCTTGCCGGCGGCGATAAATTAGAAGATTGGAACGGCGTCAGGGTTTCTCGTCCCGACCCACAGGTCATTTGGGATAAACGTTCTTTTCCAAAGCTTTGGGGATCTGCTGACGGGGTGTATCACCGCAGCAATAAAGGTGGCGGCAGCTGGAGCTTTAACAAGCCGCTGCCCGAGCGTTGGCCGCTCCGCTTTGACCCCTTAGACTTAACCTTTTACATTAAGCCCACCGGTTTTAAGCACATGGGGCTTTTTCCTGAACAAGGCGTAAACTGGGAATGGATGGCAGATTTAATTAAAAAAGCCGGCCGTCCCATTCGGGTACTGAATCTTTTTGCCTATACAGGCGGGGCAACCTTAGCCTGTGCCAGAGCCGGAGCAAGCGTTGCTCATATTGACTCCTCTAAAGGCGTTGTTGGCTGGGCAAAGGAAAACCTGGCCCTCTCCGGCATGGCAGACCGCCCGGTGCGGTTTATTGCTGATGATGCCATTAAATTCGTAGAGCGTGAAATCCGCCGCGGTAACTTTTATGACGGTATTATTATGGACCCGCCCTCTTACGGCAGGGGTCCCGGCGGCGAAATTTTCAAGCTGGAAAAGGAACTGTACCATCTGGTAGAAAAGTGTGCGGCTCTGTTATCTGATGCCCCGCTTTTCTTCCTGATTAACTCATACACCACCGGTCTTGCACCCACAGTGCTTTCCAATTTACTCTATCTGACCATCTCGAAAAAACACGGCGGCAAGGTCAGTGCCGACGAAATCGGTCTGCCCGTTAAAAACAGCGGACTGATTCTGCCCTGCGGTTCTTCCGGCAGATGGCAGGCCGAGTAACAAAATTTACAGTTATGGGAGGTTATCAAAATGGACAACCAACGGATTTTAGTTGTTGACGACGACAGAAATATTTGCGAACTGATTCGCCTGTACTTAGAAAAAGAGGGTTTCTCCGTTACGCTGGCTTATGACGGTCAGGCAGCTCTTTCCCTGTTTAAAGAAAGCACCCCTTCTATCGTTTTGCTGGACGTTATGCTCCCGAAGATGGACGGGTTTCAGGTTTGTCGGGAAATCCGCCGTATCAGTAATATTCCCATTATTATGCTGACTGCTAAGGGCGAAACCTTTGATAAAGTTTTGGGCCTTGAACTGGGGGCTGACGACTACATGGTAAAACCCTTTGAAAACAAAGAGCTGGTTGCCAGAATTAAAGCCGCTCTTCGCCGCTATGACCCGAAAGACGATGCGGAAAAGGAAGTTATTTACCCGAACCTTGCCATTAACCTTTCTAACTACGAGTTGAAAATTAACGGCAATCAGATGGACGTTCCCCCGAAAGAGCTTGAGCTTTTGTATTATCTTGCCACCAACCCCAACAAGGTGTTCACCCGTGAACAGCTCTTAGAAACCGTTTGGGGGTTTGACTATTTTGGTGACTCCAGAACGGTTGATGTTCATGTTAAGCGTCTCCGTGAAAAACTGGAGCTTGCCGGAGAAGAACAGAACTGGCAGCTCAAGACTGTTTGGGGTGTTGGTTATAAATTTGAAGTAAAGTAAGGGATGACCTTGTTTAAAAAAAGTATTTTTTCACAGCTTTTTTTCTATACGACCATTGCTATTCTCTTTGGCTTTATTGTTATGGGTGTTTTAATGTATGGCCTACTAGGCAACTACCTTTCCGCCTCCAAAGAGGGAGAACTGTTTGCGATTGCTGAAAGCTGGGCTGATTTTACCGAAAAATTAGCACTGCGAACAAACACCTACGAACGCGAGAACTATCAAATGTATATTGATGCTCTCAGCCATTCAACAGACACCTCCGTCGTTGTTTTAAACACAGACGGTCGTGTTATGGCTGCCACATCAAACAATACAAACTTTTCTATTAAGCGGGAATTCTACGAAGACGTAATGCACGGACAAAAGGTTCAATACGTCGGAACGCTGGGCGGTTTATACGAAACTACAAGCCTGACGGTTGGCGTCCCCATTCATTATAATGATGAAAACGCAATCATCGGCGGTGTCTTTGTCAGTCTTGCCATGCCGGAAATTAACGAACTGCGTTCAGGTATTATTAAAATTTTTCTGTTCGCCGTTTCCTTGGTTTTAATTATCACACTGATTATTATTTTCTCTACCTCGTCCCGTATTACCCGGCCGCTGAAGGCGTTAAACAACGCCTCAAAGGCCATTGCAGATGGACATTTTGAACGCCGTGTTGCTTTAACAGAGCAAAACGAAATTGGCGAACTGGGTGATTCTTTTAATAAAATGGCAGAATCCATCGAGCATTTAGAAGATATGCGTCGTAATTTTATTGCCAACGTTTCTCACGATTTAAGAACGCCGATGACGACCATCTCCGGCTTCGTCGGTGGCATTTTAGACGGCACGATTCCTCCGGAAAAACATGAACAGTATTTATCTATTGTTTTAGATGAAACCAAGCATTTATCCCGTTTGGTTACGGATTTGTTAGACCTTTCTAAATTAGAGCAAGGTAATTTTAACCTGGAAATTCGGGAACTGAACATTAACGAGCTTCTCAGACTTTCCATTATTAAGTCTGAAAAAAGGATAACGGATAAAGACATTCAACTAACCGTGAACTTTGAGTCAGATGACCAGTGGGTTTTGGCTGACAAAGACAGTATTCTGCGTGTGTTAACCAACCTGTTAGATAATGCCATTAAGTTCACAGAGCCAGGCGGGTTTATGGATATTCGCACCGGTATGACCGATAAAAACAAGGTGTTTGTTACCATTCAGAACTCCGGTATCGGCATTGACAAAGACGATTTAATTCACGTTTTTGACCGTTTTTATAAGTCTGATAAATCCAGAAGTCTTGATAAAAACGGAACCGGCTTGGGGCTTTATATTGTTAAAAACATTATTAAAAGCCACGGGGAAACCATTTGGGTGGAAAGCGAGCCGGATTCTTATACCCGGTTTAATTTCACACTGACCCCGGCCCCCCGTGTAAAATAATCTTTCGCTCTCTTTTGAGACTGTGGCAAAAAGCCACAGTCTCTTTTTTCTTTATATGTCACTTTTTGTAAAATTGTTGACGTTTTTTTACTTTTATGTTATGATGAAAATAACTATTATATTAGGAGGGGAATTTAAATGAAAAAAAAGACAATTATCAATGCTATTGCGATTGTGATTGCGTTGATTGTTGTGGTTGTCTGCTCTGTGATGATTCAGTCCACGGCAACCGTTGACTGTGTTACCTGTGAAGGTTCCGGTGTGGTAAGTGAGGTTTCTTGTACTGACTGCGAGGGTGCCGGCACGGTTCCTGCCACCAGTCGGTATTATTCTACCTTTGCAGCACTGTTGCCACCGCTGATTGCTATCGCCCTTGCCCTGATTACCAAAGAAGTATATTCTTCTTTGTTTATTGGTATTCTGCTGGGCGGTCTGTTTGTTTCTAACTGGAATCCCATCGGTGCACTGGATTCTTTATTAAACGATGGTATCATTGCTGCTATTTCCGGTACTGCCGGCATCTTTATGTTCCTGGTAATTCTGGGCATTATCGTTGCACTGATTAACAAGGCCGGCGGCTCTGCTGCCTTTGGGCGTTGGGCTGAGGTGCATATTAAGAGCCGGGTTGGTGCCATGCTTGCTTCCTTTGTTTTAGGGGTTTTGATTTTTATTGATGATTATTTTAACTGTCTCACCGTTGGCAGCGTTATGCGGCCCGTAACAGACAGACACAAAATCTCCCGGGCAAAGCTTGCTTATATCATTGATGCAACTGCAGCTCCGATCTGCATGATTGCTCCGGTCTCTTCCTGGGCAGCAGCGGTTTCTCAGTTTGCGGAAGGCTCTGCATACTCTGGTATTGAGCTTTTTGTCCGTGCCATTCCTTACAACTTCTATTCCCTGTTAACCTTGGTTTTCGTAGTGGCACTAGCTGTTATGAAAGTAGATTACGGCCCCATGCGTCTCCACGAGTTTAACGCAATCAACAACGGAGACCTTTACACCTCCGGTGAAAAAGCTGAGGCTGTTTCCGTACAGGAAAACCCCAAGGGCAAGGTAATTGATTTGATTCTCCCGGTTATCCTTTTGGTTATTGTTTCCGTTCTCGGCCTTATCTATGTTGGTGGTTTCTTCTCCGGCAGCGATTTCATTACCGCCTTTGGCGATACAGATGCAACCGTTGGCCTGCCCTGGGGTGCTTTAATTGCTCTGGTTATTACCATCTTCTATCTGATTGCAAGACGGATTATCACCTTTAAAGAAGCTATGGACTGTGTGCCCAAAGGCTTTATCGCCATGGTTCCGGCAATCTTGATTCTGACCTTTGCAACCGCACTTAAGAACATGACCGGTCTTTTAGGTGCCGATGTTTTTGTAGGTAGCCTAATGGATTCTGCTGCTGCAGGCTTTGCAAACTTCCTGCCGGCAATCATCTTCGTCGTTGCCTGCGTTCTGGCGTTCTCTACCGGTACTTCCTGGGGTACCTTTGGTATCTTAATCCCCATCGTTGCAGCTATCTTCGAGCCCGGAAGCGAGTTCTTAATTATCGGTATGTCTGCCTGCCTTGCGGGTGCGGTTTGCGGTGACCATTGCTCACCCATTTCCGACACCACCATTATGTCCTCTGCGGGAGCACAGTGTAACCACTTAAATCATGTTTCAACCCAGCTTCCCTATGCGATTACGGTAGCCGCAATTTCTTTTGTAATGTATGTCCTGGCGGCATTCATTCAAAACATATACGTTTTGCTTCCTGTTGGTATTTTGCTGACCGTCGGAATTCTTCTCGTTATCAAGTTAACAACAAAGAGCAGAACTTACAATCAGTAAACAAACAAAAAAGGCTGTGACAAACTGGCTTTGTCACAGCCTTTTTTTTGTGTAAATTATACTATTTAACCGTTTGTCGTAAAGGTATCTCTGCCAGCTTTTTCCTACATTCTTTCCAGTTTGGACAAACTTTTTCCAGCTCCGCATAAAAGAGTTTAGAATGGTTGCCCTGCAAAAAATGGGTAAACTCGTGAAAAACCACATATTCTACACAGGCAAGGGGAGCATACATGAGGTTTGTGTTAAAAGTTAAAATTCCCTTCCCCGTATGGCAGCTTCCCCAACGGGAAACCATTTTCCGGAACCGTATGGCAGGATACAAAACCCCTCGATTTTCAAAATAGGGAAAAGCCTTCCCGCAAAGCTCCAAAATTACCTTGCGAATTTCTTCTTCTGAAAAACACGGCGTTAATTCCTTATTGTTTCGGGATGCATAATCCTTTTGCACCTTTAAAATATAGGGTGCCTTAGATAACACAAAGGTCTCTATAACCCCCTTGGGAACCCGCTTATTTGCCGAAACAAAAATGCTCCCGTCAGCCTTGATGCGAAGATTGATGTTTTTTACTTTTTTATATTCTAATTCATAAGCCAGCAAATTACCGTTATAAAAAAGTTCCTGCTTCATGTGAATCGTTTTCCGTTCTTCTTATTCTGCTTGTTTGCTGAGCTTTGCCCCAAAGTACAGCCCATCTTCCCGCAGTTCCACATTATAAGAATCATTTTCCAGCGTTAAAACAATAGACTGTTTTTGACGTCCATTTTCCTCATAATCGTTAACAGTAAGGGTGCAGGTTTCTTTTTTATTCAATGTGGTTTCGCCGTATTCTATCTCCATAGTCTGGTTCTCTGAATCAAAGGAATTGATTCTGACGGTTCTATGCTCGCCCGGATTAACCTCACCGCTAAAGGTTTTACCCGCAAGGTCTTTTACTCGCCATTTCCTATGGGTTGTCTCTTCTAAAAGGTTCTCCGCTTGCCAGGAGCCGTTATTCGTATACTTCTGCTGCATGGAAACCGTTTTTTCGCAGGTGTCGCTGACAACAAGACAGGTCATGATAACACAGTCTGTTTTTGCTTTAGCGTCCGTGGTATGCTGAATCTCGGAACAGGTTACCTCTGCTCCTGCAAAATACTCCGTAACATTTGCCTGAATCACCTCGTTTGTTACAGCACCGCTGGGGCGAAGCTTTAAGAAAAACCACAACGCCACTACAACAATTAACAATGTGCAAACAATCAGACAAATACTGATTATTTTCTTTTTATTCCAGTTATTCTCCATTGTCGAAACTCCTTTGTTCCGCAAAATAAACTCAATTAAATTATAACACCCAAGAGGCTCTCTGTCAACGAAACAGAGGGCTTTCTTTCCTACTTGCGTCCTACTTTTACACCGTAAATAGCACCAATGAGTGCATAGGGAATTAAAAGGAAAATGCAGCCCAGGGTAACCACCGGCGGTAAAAAGATACTTACAATAAACAAAACACCCATAACAACGGTTTCATAGCCAATAAACCGATTGATTTTTCTTGCTTTTTCCGAATCAAGGTCATAATTCTTAATATAATCAAACTTTGGCAGGTAGTTACCAATCACCAATAAAACACCGCCTACGAGCAGAGCCGCAACCTTTCTGACATCAAAGTTCCACCCAAGACCGTAACCTAAAGTTGCAATTTGCAAAACTATCGTCATAACGGGAATAATCCACTTGGTTGCCCGCTCAAATTTCTTCCGTTCCCCGTGTTTTTTTGCGTTAATATCGTTAACAAAACAGCAAAAGACCTGCAATAGCACCATCAGTACCGGCAGGCCGAAAACCACAAAGCCCTTTCCCGCAAAGCCGTCCGGCTGGTTGTGAATATTAAAATGAATTGCCATTGTTTCGGGCAGCTTTTCCCAAAGAGAAACGCCCAGCAAAATAGGTAACAGACAAACCGCACAGGTAATTATTAAAATTCTCCATTTCATAAATTTCATTTTGCCTCGCCTCCTAAATTATAAATCCATAGTAACACTTCTTCAAACACAGAAGCATTCAGTTCATAATAAATAAAGTTTTTATACTTTTCTTCCACCACTAAATCTGCGGCTTTTAATTTTGCCAGGTGATAGGAAACTGTTGCTCCTGTCAGGTTAAACCGTTCTCCAATTTCGCCGGCAGACTTTTTTCCAGCCTTTAGCATAGACAAAATATCTCTCCTGACCGGGTCGGAGATTGCCTTTAAGGTTTCGTTCATGCCCATTATCATCCCTCCTGTTTAGATAACTCTCTAAATAGATTATACGCGTTATTCTTCAAAATGTCAATACCTATTTAGAAAAAAATCTAAATAGGTACAAATTGTCAGTTCTCCCACCGGCAGATTTCCTAAAACCGTGCTTTTTGCTGCCGACACATTTAGTAAATTTATTTTTTTAAAAATACTAGACATTTTTAGGAAAAAAATGTATAATAATATAGTCAGGTACTTATAAAAATCCCTGATGAAAATTTTTTTTGGAGAGTGAACAAGAATGAAACTGATTATCAAGAACGATTACGATGGAATGTGTGCTTGGGCGGCACAGCATATTGCTGATGCTATTAACAACCACAAAGAAAACCGCCCCTTTATCCTTGGCCTGCCCACGGGTTCATCTCCGCTCGGTGTTTATAAAAGACTGATTGAAATGAATAAAAAAGGTGCTGTCAGCTTTAAAAATGTTGTAACCTTCAACATGGATGAATACGTAGGTCTGCCGAAAGACCATGACCAGAGCTATTGGTACTTCATGCATGATAACTTCTTTAATCATATTGACATTCCTGCTGAAAATATTAACATTTTAAACGGCATGGCAGACGATTTAGAAGCTGAATGCCAGCGTTATGAAGATAAAATTGCCTCCTACGGCGGCATTGATCTGTTCTTAGGCGGCAGCGGCGTTGACGGCCATATTGCGTTTAACGAACCCTTTACATCTCTTACCTCCCGTACCGGCGTTCGTGCTCTGACACAGGATACCTTAATTGTAAACTCCCGTTTCTTTGATAACGACCCCGACAAGGTGCCGAAAACCGCTCTTTCTGTTGGCGTTGGTACCGTTTGTGACTCTAAAAAGGTGTTACTGCTCATCAGCGGTCACAACAAGGCCCGTGCTCTGCGTCACTGCGTTGAAGGCGGCGTTGACCACGCCTGGACCATCAGTGCTCTGCAGATGCATCCCAACGGCATTGTTGCCTGCGACGAGGATGCTTGCGGCGAGTTAAAGGTTGATACCTACAAATATTTCAAGGAAATTTATAAAGACGAAAAATAAAATTTTATAACTAAAAAAGGCTGTTGCTATCTTAGCAACAGCCTTTTTGTTTTTCCTTTAGAACAAGAGAATTAAGAACTGGGAAACGAGCACAACGGCAATCAGAGCTATGGGATAGGTTGCGGCGTACGCTGCTGCAACGTCTTCCGTTCCGGCAACGTTAATTAAGGTTCCCAGTGCCGGGGTAGAAGTCATACCGCCGGTGATAGAGCCTAAGTTGTTTAAGAGGCTCAGCTTCAGTACATATTTTGCAAAGAGATAACCTACAATCATGGGAATAATGGTCATAATAACACCGTATACAAAATACATGGGGTCAAAAAACTTAACAAAGTCTGCACCACCCGGAATACCGGCACCGATTAAGAACAGCATAAGGCCCAGTTCACGGAACACCTTTAAAGTAGATTCCTGGGGCATCAGGCTGATTTTACCAATTCTGCCAAAATGACCGAAGATAAGGGCAACCAAAAGGCAACCGCCGGTGGTAGTCAGAGAAAAGGTTGTGCCGGAAAGGCCGTCAGAAGTCAGAGGTATCTTAATCATACCGACAAAGATGCCGATAATAGCAGCTAAGCTAAAGGCTGCAAAGCCAAAACCGTCTAAATGAATCAGCTTGCCGCTATATGCCTTTTTCGCACCGTCAGACACCTGTACAAGCATTGCCCGTTCTTCTGCCATGTTAGCACGGCTAAGCTTCGGAATCAGCTGAACAAAAAGCACAACGCCTACAACGCCGAAGATGTATGCAATACCATGACCAACGGAAACTAAGCTTTCATACTCAGCAAGCACCGTATCTTTCGCTGCAGAAAACGCCGGTGTTGAAGTTAAAGAGCCGGACAGAAGGCCAACAACCATAGCGGTAAAGCCTTTCGTGTCCGTTTCGCCTAAGGCTCTGCCTAAATAAATACAACCAACGGCAGACAGACCACCGGCAATAATAATCAATAATCCAAGCAGTACATAAGATTTAAAGTTCTTCTTCATGTTAGAGAAGAATTTCGGGCCGGCAATGAAACCAACAGAGGTTACAAACAAAATCAGGCCCATGCTTTCAATAATTTTCAATGCTTTTTCAGCATATTCGGCGGAAAGCTGAGTTTCCAAGGGGTTGTAGAAAAAGCAACCGAACAAAAGAGCAATGATAAAAACGCCGGCTGTTCCCAAAGAAACTCCTTTAATGGAAATTCGGCCTAATATGTAGCCCAGTGCTGCAATGATAAACACGCAAAACATTAAAAATGTAATGCCGGAAATAGAGACAACGCCTCCAAATAAACTCATAGTAATTTTCCTTTCTGTTTGTTTCTTAAAACGCACTCAAGGAACAGCCAAAGGCTGTTCCTTGTTATGTTTCATTATTTTTCGTCACGCTGCTTAACGTAGTTCGGGAGCAGTTTGGGAGAAACCGCATCGGTATTGATGCCGTTATCTGCAATTTCTTTCTCGAACTTATCCACATGGTCAAGGGTCAGCTTGCCAACGGTAACGTTCTTACACTTAGCAGCAGCACTCTTACCGGCACTTCTGCCGAAAACGATAATGTCTAACAGAGAGTTACCCATCAGACGGTTTCTGCCGTGGATACCGCCAACAGCTTCGCCGGCAACAAACAGGTTTTCAACGTTTGTTGTCATACAGTCAGCAGAAATGTCTAAGCCGCCGTTCTGATAATGCAAGGTGGGATATACCAAAATGGGCTCTTTGCGAATGTCGATACCGTATTTACCGAACATTCTCATCATAGCCGGAATTCTGGCCTCAATCGTGCCTTCGCCGCCGATTTTCTCAATCATGGGAGTATCGAGCCAAACCGCTAAGCCGTTGCCGGTTTCTATGCCGTTGCCGCGGTCATTACATTCACGGATAATAGAAGCCGCAGACACGTCACGGGTCTCTAAGGGATGCATAAATGCTTCACCGTTTTTATTGATGAGTTTAGCTCCCAAGGAGCGAACTTTTTCAGTTACCAAAGCACCGAAAATCTGCTCGGGGAAAGCCGCACCCGTGGGGTGATACTGCAGAGTTTCAGCATACAAAAGCTTTGCTCCTGCACGATAGCCCAGCACAAGGCCGTCCGCCGTTGCACCGTAGTGGTTAGAGGTCGGGAAGCCCTGATAATGCATTCTGCCGGCACCACCGGTAGCAATAATAACGGTTTTTGCCTTGGCAACCAGAATATCCTCGGTTTCCATATTGAGTAAAACCGCACCGGCAGCATTGCCGTTTTCATCTAAAATCAGTTCGATTGCGGCGGTAAAGTCAACCACCGGAATCTTGCGGTTTAACACTTCATCACGAAGAGTACGCATGATTTCAGCACCGGAATAGTCCTTTGCTGCGTGCATTCTCTTTCTGGAAGTACCGCCACCGTGAGTGGTAATCATGTTACCGTCTTTATCTTTATCAAACTCAACGCCCAGTTCTGAAAGCCATAAAATAGCTTCCGGTGCGTCGCAAACTAACTTTGACAAAAGCTCACGTTTTGCGGCAAAGTGACCGCCGCCGAAAGCATCTACAAAATGGATTGCAGGAGAGTCGTTCTCCTTATCTGCCGCCTGGATACCGCCTTCAGCCATCATGGTGTTGGCGTCACCGATACGAAGCTTAGTCACAATCATAACGTTTGCACCGGCTTCGTGGGCTTCAATCGCTGCAGAAGAACCTGCACCGCCGCCGCCGATAACCAGAACGTCTACATCATAATCGGGGTTTTCTAAATCAATCTCAGCCGGATTGATGCGGCTGTGAGCCTGGAGCATGGCAGCCAGTTCCTTGGGGACTTTGTCGCCCTTGTTAGGACCAATCGTCAAAGCTTCAAACTCGTCCGTTTTATAGTCAGGATGGTAAGCTTTTAACAGGTCTTCCTTTTCCTGTGCGGTCATACGTCTGGGTTCTAATTCAATGTTTTTATCTCTTGCCGCTTCTACCTTGGCTAAAGACTCCTGAAAGTTTTCTGAATACATGACTGCACCTCCTTATTTCTCAATCTCTCTGTTGTTATACAGTTCTTTGATTTCGTCAATGGGCTTACCGAGCAGGTCTTCAATCAGCTTGTTGAAGGTGCCCTCGTTGATTTCCTCTACTCTCTTTTCAAGATGTTCGCACTTGGGAGCAATGTACTTACCGTTTAAGCGACGAGCAAGCATAGCAACCTGGGGGTGAGAGATACCGGCAGGGCAACGGGAGGAACAAACGCCGCACATAACGCAGTCAAAGGATTCTTCTGCACATTTTTCATATTCGCCACGCTGGGCATAGGCAATATACTGCATAACGTTTAATTCCTGTGTGCAGGCCTTAGTGCAGGCGTTACAGCCGATGCAAGCATAAATTTCAGGGTAAAGCTGCATCATAATCTGTTCTGTGGGGCCGATTTTTTCAATATCATACACCTGCTTAACTAAGGGGAAGAACGGCAGGGTTGCGATATACATATTATCTTCAACCTTTGTCTGACAGGCAAGGCAGGCCTTTAATTCTCTGTCTCCTGCGATTCTGTAAATGGTGGCACAAGCACCGCAGAAACCGTTTCTGCAGCCGCAGCCACGCTTTAACTGATAGCCGGCATATTCCATGGCACGCATAATGGTCAGATTATCCGGCACGCTGTACTTTTTACCGAACAAGAATATATTTACTGTGTTTTCCATGTTCATATCCTCCTTATTAGTACTCATCGGGCAGCTCGTCGATTTCGTCGCAGCGGAACACGGGACCATCTTTGCAGACATATTTTGCACCGATGTTACATCTGCCGCATTTACCTACGCCGCATTTCATCTTAAGCTCCATGGTGGTATAAATCTGAGTCTTTTCAAAGCCTAAATCCTGAAGACCCTGCAGAGTGAATTTAATCATAATCGGCGGGCCGCAAAGGATTGCGGTTTTATCTGTTGAAAAGCCCAACTCTTTAACGTAGTTCGGAACGAAGCCAACGTGACCGTCCCAGCCCTCCTGAGGATTATCAATGGTCAGATGCACGTTAATGCCGTCGTCGTTGCACCATTCGTCAATGATTTCTTTATAATCAACCAAATCATCTTTACTTCTTGAACCGTACACAATATCAATTTTTCCGTACTGGTCACGGTAATGACGGCAGTAGTTGATGACAGAGCGAAGGGGTGCAAGGCCGATACCGCCGGCGATAAAGAGCATATCCTGTCCTTTGAACACAGTGTCAACAGGGAAAGGCTTGCCGTAAGGCCCGCGAATGGTAATCTGCTGACCAACTTCAGCCTGGTGGAGCCATTCGGTTACGCAGCCGCACTTTTTAATGGAAAATTCCATGTACTCAGTGTTGGTAGGAGATGAGGTAATAGAAAACATTGCCTCGCCTACGCCGGGAATGGAAAGCATTGCACATTGACCGGGTTTATGGTCAAAAGCCTTTTTGCCGTCTGGCGTTAGAACGCGGAAGGTTTTAACGTCGGGTGTGTCAATTCTCACGTCGGTAATAGTACCGACTTTCGGAATTAAAGGTTCCTGATTATTCACGTTCTGCACCTCCCAAGGTTTTCATTACTTTCACAATATTCATAGAAATCGGGCATTTGGCAAGGCATCTGCCACAGCCAACGCAGCCAAAAATTTCATCGTTATTTTCAGGGAAATACACAAGCTTGTGCATAAACCGCTGACGGAAACGCTCTTTCTGAGAGTTTCTGATGTTGCCGTGTGCCATTTTGGTAAAATCGGAATACATGCAGGAATCCCAGCAGCGGAACCGCTGAACGCCCTTGCCGGTGTTATAGTCTTTAATATCGTAGCACTGGCAGGTGGGGCAAACAAAGGTACAGGTACCGCAGCCTAAGCAGTTGGCTGAAAGCTCCTCCCACAAGGGGCTGTCAAAATACTCTTTGGTTTTGCCGCCGCCGAACCTATCTGTGGAAAGACTTGCAAGAGGCAATTTTTCGATTCTTTCACGAATCTTTGCCTGCTCAGCTTCAGCAGCTTTAGCATCTGCTGCCTCAGTCGCCGCTTCAACTTGTTTTAAAAAGGCTTCGCCTTTTTCGGTTTTCGCTTCTAAGTAAACGTTGCCCTCCGCCATCACGCATTCTACGTCACCGCCGGGAGCTGCCGCATCAATCCCGAAAGCCTTGCAGAAGCAAGTTTCCAGGGGGCGAGAGCAAGCAACGGTAATAATCACAGCGTTGTCACGTCTGTTTTTATAAAAGCTGTCAACGGGGTCAGACAGGAAAACCCTGTCTAAAATACTAAAGCTTTTAGCATCACAAGCACGAACGCCGAAAATAGCAAAGGGGCCAACGTCTTCTCGAATGTCTAAGACTTCAATGTTCTTCCCCTCTGTTTTAAACGCCATCATGTTTTCAACCTGGGGAAAGAAAAAGTCTTTTGCACTTTTATTAGTGTTTAAGGCTTTGGAATAGGTTGCTCCAGGCTCCCACTTTTTGTAGGAAGCACCCTCTTTGCCGTCTACGGGGAGATACAGAGGCATATTAGCAGAGACCGCTTCAAAAAACGCAGCTAAAGAATCTAAAGAAATTTTACGCATTTTCGCCATCTCCTTTCCCTACTGCCTCGGAGGGTTCTAAATCTTCCGTTGTGTAGTTTACCAAGGGAGCACGGGATCCCACTTCTTCTCCGGCTTGATACTCACCGTAGAAACCGTTAATATCCTTAATAAACTTTCTGTTTAACAGGTGCAAAGGAATGTTCTGGGGGCAAACTCTTGAACATTCGCCACAGTCGGTACATCTGCCCGCAACGTGGAACGCACGGATAATATGGAACATTTTTTCTTCAAAGCTGTCTGCAATAGCTTTGTTTTCAACCCCGGATTTAGGGTTGTCGAACACGCATTTTTCGCAGGAGCAAGCCGGACAAACGTCACGGCAGGCGTTACAGCGAATACATCTTGAAAGCTCACCTTTCCAGAACGCAAACCGCTCATCGGGGGTCATAGCCTCCAGCTTTTCAACCTCAGAAAAACGGTTAGAATCTAAAACTTCGCCCTCTTCGCCTAAGAGCTCATCATAAGCCACGTGCTTCTTGCTCTTACAGGAAAGGCAACGCTCCGCCAGAGCTTCTTCTGCGGTCAGTTTAACATCGCCATCGTACAGAGTTTTTACAACATAGCCGCTATCCTCTACCTCGACACTAGAGATGCCCTCCGCCTTTTCGCGGATTTTAGTAATGTCAACCATGCCCTCGCAAGGGATACCCACCGCATAGACCTTTTCACGGTCAAAGCGGTGCTCCGTTTGAAGCTGGTTAAAGCTGTAAGTATCGCAAGGCTTTAAGAACACTAAAACCTTACCCTCGCTTTTGCCGCACTCTTTAATTAAATATTTTGAAAAATTTGCTCCGCAAAAATCGTCAAACACAAAATCCTTTTCCAGAGCTTCTGCATTGGAAAACACATAAGGGGTTACATCGTAGGAAAACTCACCGGCCCTCCAGCCAAGCACACGGTCAACCGTGCCGGCAGATAAAAGCTCTGTTGCTTTTTTAACTAATGCGTCACGGGTTACTCTTTGCATCGTAAGTCCTCCAATCTCTTATTCTCGCCTAAAGCAGTTACAGCCTCAACAAACTCGTTCATAGTCTGTGAGAACTTGGCGCCTTCTGCGGCAGATACCCACTCTAAACGGGTACGTTCTCTTTCAATGCCTAAATAGTCAAGCATGGAGAAAAGAAGTGCCATTCTTCTTCTTGTATAGTAGTTACCGGAAGTGTAGTGGCAGTCACCGGGGTGGCAACCACAAATGATAACACCGTCAGCACCCTTTTGGAATGCACGGAGAATGAACATGGGGTTTACACGGCAGGAACAGGGAACACGGATAATTTTAACGTCTGCCGGGTAGTTTAAACGGTTGTTGCCGGCAAGGTCTGCACCGGCGTAAGAACACCAGTTACAGCAGAAGGCAACAATTTTGGGTTTAAATTCGTTCATCGACATATTGCATCCACCTCCGCTAAGATTTGAGCATTCTTAAAGCCCTTTAAGTCCATAGCACCGGACGGGCAGGCAACGGTACAAGCACCGCAGCCCTGGCAAACCGCTTCGTTAACCTGTGCCACGCGGCGAACCTTAGTGGTTCTATCCGGCATACGGAATTCTTTATCCGCATAGCTGATAGCACCATAA
>JAFQWH010000012.1 GCA_017407515.1 Clostridia bacterium
CATAAAAACAACTCCTTGTTTTTTTCGACAAATTATACTATAATAATTATATTCAATACAAGGGGGATTGTCAATGAGCAGTGTAACCGATGAATTACTGAAAGAATTAAAAAATACATCAGATATTGAATCCTTTTTTAAGACACACGAAAGTCACTTTATTGAAGAAACAACAGCAGGATACTTAAATACTCTCCTTAAAACAAAAAATACAACTCTTGCTGCTGTTGCAAAAAAATCCGGCATCGGCGAATATGTATATAAAATTTTTCGAGGCGAACGAACCGCCTCAAGATATGTGTTAATAACCCTTGCCCTCAGCATGGGTTTAAGCTTAGAGGAAACTCAGTTATTGCTCAGAATTTCAAAATACGCAGTCTTGGATTCCCGTGACAAACGAGATAGTGTTATCATTTACAGTCTCGCCCATGGTTTTTCTGTTTTTCAAACAGACGATTTATTAGAAGAACAAAACATGGTAACCTTAACCTAAATATAACCACCCGCATAGCGGGTGGTTTTTCATTATACAAAAAAAACACCCTGAAAGCTGGGCTTTCAGGGTGTTCCTTGTAACCGGCTCGTCCTCGTGTGTCTTCTTTTAATATTCATCATTTTTGTAATGGACATACCGCATAAAGGTATTATTAAAATTGTTATTTTTTCGACAAATTTCACGAGTTTACATTTTATAAAGATTTTCCAAAAACCGTTCTGCTACCGGATTTTCCGTTCGGTGGTCAAGTAAGGATATAACATATTTTTTCCCGGCATATTCCTTAACACCTGCCACAAGAGTACCTCTTGCCTTGTTAAAGAACAGAATCGGTGTAAATCCTTCGGCAGAAAACCGTTTTTCCGTAATATGCGAAATTCTGTCTTTTTGGGCATCATACCACAGGGAAAAATCTTTTTCGCGGAATTCTGCAACTGCCGGATGACCTGTATTTCTGGAAACAAAAATCGGATAATCACAGGAGAAAAAGCCGGATTCTACCGTAACGGTCTCCCCTGCAATTTCGTGCTCACCAATGTCTAAATCGGTAATCAGAACAATGTTTTCGTTTTCCTTAATCTGTCTCTTTGCAAAAATTTCAAAGGTGAAGGTGTTGTAGGTGCGTGCTTTGCCGTCTTTTACTAAAATTGCTTTCAGGGTCCGTTTTTCCCTGTCTGAAACCTTTTCTGCCACAAACTCTGCATTTGCAATATAGCTGGTGTTTTGTGCGTCAAACACAGCCGGACACGTTTTTGTCATGAGCAGTTTTTCTCCGTCATAAAGTTCAAAAATCAATTGACTCTTGCCGTCGTCTGTTTCTTCTGTATCATTACATACATAAGCTTCAATGCTGACAGTTTCACCCTCATAACAAGTAAACCGGTCACTACGGAGACTGACCAGTAAAGGCTCTAAAGCATTACGGTACTCAAAATATGCCGGTTTGGGCGTTCTTTCGCAGTCCATAATGGTCTTCATCCAGCCACTGGGCCATGCATCAATAAAAAGATGAATAGCAAAGCTGACCATTCTCGGGTCACGGCGGAAAGCCTCTGTCATATATCGAGTTGCAAAGGCTTGGTGAGCCTGAGACGCCTCTGCCCACTCCTCTAAGGTTTCCTTTGTGTCATAAAAAACAACATGACAACCTTTTGCCTGTGCTGAAACAATATTACCCGGGTCAAAGGGTTCTTTAAGCCATTCTTTCGGGTATCGACGCCGCATCAGGTCCGGATAGTCCATGCCCTCGGTACCGTATTCACCGCAACTGTAATACCAACCGGGTTTTACCTTATCCCAATACCCGCGGTGCAACTCCCCAAATGAAATACAATGACCGTTGTACCACATAGTATAGGCGTGCACGTCCGGCAGGCAGTTTTCCTCTGTGTTATCCGGCGATTTGCAGTCACCCTCAATATGCTTAATAACACAGTCCGGGTGATTCAGCTTGACTACAATATCACAGGCTTTGAAAAACTCTTCCAGTTCAGCACGTATTAAGTGGCGGTGGACTCTGTATGGCGGAAATTCAATATCAATGGGTTCGTTGATATAGGTCACCATAATATTACAGGGGTGCTTTCTCACCATTTTAATCATTTCTTCAGTCTGGCGAATCCCCTCGCAGACCTTGTTTCGCCGCATAACACGAAACAGCGGCAGGTCAGACTGGGTTAACAACCCCAACATATCGCAATACTCATAAACCTCGTCCTGAACCGGCCGCTGGGTCAGCCGCCAGTAGTTCATATGGCAGACTTTTGCAAGAAGAATATCTGTAATCAACTGCTCAAAATCTCCACGCAAAACGTCCTGCTGTTCAAACCCCATAGTGTTGGCACCGCGAAGACGCAATTTTCTGCCGTTTAAATAAAACATACCCTTAGGCGTGCTTTCTGTATCCTGAACAAAGGAACGCATACCAAAAGAGATTTTTCCGGTATCCTGCTCAACGCCGTCATAGAAAACCATAACCTGCAGCTGGTATAAAAACGGAGTATCCAGATCCCAAAGTTTAAAGCTATCCATTAAAATAGGCAGTTTATAAAGGTTTTTCCCGTGTTCTGCCGGAATTTCATGCCCGTCAAACACAGGAACCATCTCTCTATGTTCAAAAACGGTTTCCTTAAAGTTTTGACCGTATAAAGACAAGTCAAAAAGCAGACTTTTCTGTTTATATTC
>JAFQWH010000013.1 GCA_017407515.1 Clostridia bacterium
AAAACGGGTACGTTGCAACCCTTATGGGCCGCCGTCGGGCTTTGCCTGAGCTGTCTTCAAGCAACTTCCAGCTCCGCTCGTTCGGCGAACGTGCCGCTTTAAACACCCCTATCCAGGGTATGGCGGCAGATATTATTAAGCTTGCCATGGTGCGAGTCTATACCCGTTTAAAAGAAGAAAAACTTTCTGCAAAGCTGATTCTGCAGGTTCACGATGAACTGATTGTAGAAGCACCCTTAGCCGAGCAGGAACGTGCCGGTGAAATTTTAAAAACCGAAATGGAACAGGCATACCTGCTAAAAGCACCTCTGGTTGCCGATATGCACGCTGGCCTTAGCTGGTATGAAGCAAAATAAACCTTTTAAAGAAAGGAGCCACTATGTCTTTTTCAAGTGATGTTAAAAGCGAGCTGTGTCGCACTGTTATAGAATCGCCCTGCTGCCTGAGAGCTGAACTTGCAGGTCTTTTGGCTCTCTCGGGTACTATTTTGTCTGAATCTGACGGCGGCGGACTCAGGTTTCGAACAGAAAATGAAACCGTAATGCTTCGCACTCAGGAGCTGCTTGCTACCCTATTTGCTATAACACCGCCAAAATCTGTTATGCGAAAAAAAGGGACAGGCCATATCTACACCCTACGTTTATTAAAAAATCAGAACTTTGTTCATATAATGAAAACTCTCGGTTTCTGGCGTGACGGCCGTATTAAATTTGCAGTTGACCCCTTTATTACGGCAGAATCCTGCTGCCGACGTGCTTTTTTGAGAGGTGCATTTTTAGGTGGCGGATCTGTGAACGCTCCCGAAAAAAGCTACCATTTAGAAATTGAAACCCATTACCACGGCCTGGCACGGGATATTCTCCAGCTTTTTGAAGACGAACAGCTTTCTGCCCGCAGCGTTATGCGAAAATCAAATTTTGTGATTTACATAAAAGACAGCGAGGAAATTGCCGATGCTTTAACGGCTTTGGGTGCAACGGACTCAGCGTTGGATTTATACGCAATCAAGGTCGAAAAAGATATGAAAAACCAAATTAACCGCCGTGTAAACTGTGAAACGGCAAACCTGACGAAAACAGCCAACGCAGCGGCATTGCAAATTCAGGCAATTAACAAGCTGATGGACTCCCGGTTTGCCTCTGAGCTTTCGCCGGCTCTTTTGGAACTGGCGAACCTTCGCCTTAATAACCCGGAGGCAAGCCTTTCAGAGCTTGGCACTATGCTTGACGAACCCATCAGTAAATCCGGCGTGAACCGCCGCCTGCAAAAGCTGATTACCATGGCTGAACAGCTGTAAAAAAACTCTCCGGAAAGGATGAAACCAATGGCGTTTGACGGACTGGTTGTCCGTGCTTTAGCACAAGAATTAAATGAAAAATTAGCCGGTGCAAGACTGGATAAGGTCTATCAGCCCGAATCTGACGAACTGTTGCTTTCCTTTCGCAGTCCTGCCGGTGCTTATAAGGTAACCTTGTCTGCCAATGCCTCAATTCCCCGCATTGCATTGACGGAGAAAGCAAAGGAAAACCCCATGGTTGCTCCTATGTTCTGCATGCTTTTAAGAAAACACCTGACCTCAGCCCGTCTTGTAGCTGTCCGTCAGCCAGGTCTTGAACGTATGCTTTCTTTTGAACTGGAAACCCGAAATGAGCTGGGAGACCAGGTCACAAAAACGCTGATTATAGAGGTTATGGGCCGCCATTCCAATATTATTTTAGTTGATGAAAACGGTCGCATTGCTGACAGTATTAAACGAATTGATTTCTCCGTCAGCTCCAAGCGGCAAATTCTGCCCGGTCTGCCTTACGAGATGCCTCCGGCACAGGACAAAGCAGACCCGCTAAACTGTTCCTTAGAAGAGTTTTTAAATGTTTTATCCGACTGTCAGGAAACAGAGCGACTGGATAAAGCCATTTTAAACCGTTTTTGCGGCATCAGCCCCCTGATTGCCCGGGAAATTGTTTTCCGTGCCTTCGGGGAGACAGACACAACCTGCCTTGACTTTACCTACGATAAACGCTTAGACGTTGCAACAGTAATGCAAACCCTTTTCTCTGCCGTTTGCCGGGGAGAGTTTTCTCCCTGTTATTTAGAGAACAGCGAAACAAAAAAGCTGATGGAGTTCTCTGCCGTTTCTATCACTCAGTACGGAAACGCCGCTACGGTATATCCCGAAGAATCTATGGGCTTTTTAATCAATCAATTTTACTTTGAGCGTGATAAAAAAGAAAGAATCCTCCGCCGGGGTGCTGACCTTTTAAAACTGGTTTCCACCCACATTGAGCGTGCCGCAAAAAAGCTGGAGCGTCTCATGTCAGAGCTTTCGGATACTGAAAAAAGAGATACCTTTCGTGAATACGGCGACTTAATCACCGCCAATATTTATCAGATTGAGAAAGGCTCAGAAAATGTTCGGGTGCAGAACTATTTTGACGAAACCCTCCCCATGGTGGTGATTCCCTTAGATGCTACTCTGTCCCCTGCCGCTAACGCACAACGGTACTATAAGAAGTACAACAAGGCTAAAACGGCATACACAGAGCTAACAAAGCAGATTGCCATAACCCGGGAGGAGCTGGATTACTTAGAAACCGTTGAAGAAACCTTGTACCGTGCGGAAACAACTGCCGATTTATCTCAAATCGGGGACGAGTTGGCAAGCCAGGGGTATATTCGTCGTCGTCAGGAGCTAAAACGAAAAAAAGAGGAGCCCTCCTCCCCTGCCACTTTTACAACTAAAGACGGTTTTACTGTGTTTGCTGGTCGAAACAATCGCCAGAATGACTTTTTAACCTGCAAAATGGCACAAAACAAAGACCTTTGGTTCCATACCAAGAACATTCCCGGGTCTCACGTTGTTTTAAAATTTGAGATGGAACGCCCCTTTTCTGATGCAGCCATCACAGAAGCTGCGGCTCTGGCTGCTTTCCTTTCAAAAGCAAAAGAGGCAGACAAAGTTCCCGTTGACTACACGGAAATCAAAAACGTTAAAAAGCCTGCCGGAGCAAAACCCGGCTTTGTGATTTACACAACAAACCAAACAGCGTATATTACGCCGAAAGAAATGCAATAAAAAACCACCTGCATAGCAGGTGGTTTTTTTATTCTTTCTCTAACTGATTTTAACCGTTTCCCAACGTGTATTAATATAGTCTAAGGTTTCGCGGTCTAAATTGCGATAAGCGTATTTATTATACTCTTCTGCAAAGTTTTCTACCTTACCGTACAAAACAGCCATAGCCTCTTCGCCCATGTTCTCCTTGTACGCCGCATTTTCATACACAATCTTATTAGGTGATGCGTAATAGGTGTACTCAGCGTTGGCAATTGCCGGTTCTCCCGAGAGCATATAGTTAATAAAGATTTCTGCAAGCTCCTGGTTTTGACAGCAAGTGGGAATACACATAGCATCAACGTAATAATTGGTTCGTTCCGGATAATAGAACTTAAGGTCAACGCCGTCTGCGCCTGCATCGTGAGCGATTTTAGCAGCGAGAACGATTTCGTCCATAACAACTTTAATTTCATCGTCGCCGATCTGAACAGCATCTTCATATCCGTAAAGGGGCTGATCTGTTACTCTT
>JAFQWH010000014.1 GCA_017407515.1 Clostridia bacterium
ACACCGTATAATTTCACCCTTTTTCGGAACTTTCTCTCTCAATATGCGTATAAATAGTGTCAGCGATCGTGACCAAACCTAACGTAACGACATACCGCAGAGAGATAAAGAGAATCCATCTTTATACCTCTGCTACCCTTTATAAAAATGCATTATGTTAACCGTTCAGAGGCTGGATGGGCTTCCCCCACGAAAACTAAACTGACGGGGCTCTCCCAAGAGCCGGGGTGCATGACTCTTTGCCCACATAAACCCAAAGCACAGGCAAAGCGTTCCCCTTAACAGGGAGGTACACTGTGATACGCACCGTGCCTGACTTTTTATTTGACAAAACAAGAAAATAAAAATTCAAGGAGGAAATCTTCATGACCATTTCAAAAAAACTGACTGCCGGCTTTATGGCAGGTATTATGACGCTGGGCATGGCTTTCTCCGCTTTTGCGGCGCTGCCTTCCGACGTCATTGATTCTCCCTACGAAGAATCTATCGAAACCTTAGGTGCCCTGGAAATTATGATCGGTGACGACGACGGACAGTTCAGACCCGGCGATACCATTCGCCGTTCCGAATTTGCCAAAGTTGCCGTTGAGGCTCTGGGCATGGGCAACATTGCAAAGTCTTCACAGTATCAGACAAAATTCCCCGATGTAGTAGCGAACCACTGGGCAAACGGTTATATTAACGTTGCTGTTGAACAGGGCATTATCGAAGGTGACGACCAGGGTAACTTCCGTCCCGACGATGCCATCAGCTACGCTGAAGCAATGGCTATCTTAGTCAGAAGCATCGGCCACGAGCCGGCAGCTCTGGCAAAAGGCGGCTTCCCCGGCGGTTATATTTCCGTTGGTTCTCAGGTGGGTATTGCTAAAAATGCCGTTACCGGCCATAACAACGCCGTAATTCGTGGCATGGTTGCACAGATGACCTTTAACGCCCTGACTGTTAAAATGATGGAACAGGTAGGCTTTGGCAACGATGAAAGATACGAAATTGTTGATAAAACTCTGCTTAAGGACGTTTTAGACGTTACCAAAGCAAGCGGTCAGATTACCGCTGTTGGTATCAGTTCCATTTCCGGCACCAGCTCTCTGCGTGATAACGAAGTAAGAATCGGTGACAAGACCTACACCGTTTCCGAAGCAGCTCTGCCGGCTGTACGCCACCTCTTGGGCTTTAACGTAATCTACTATGTACGCGAGCTCACAAACGGCGACTCTGAACTGATTTTAGCAAGAGCAGATAAAAACCAGAACAACTCCGTGGCTATTGCAACCGGTAATATTGAATCTGTTGAAACTTTAGGAGACAGCTCTACTTTAGTAGAATACTGGATTGATAAAGAAAACGACAGAAACCCCAAGGAACTGAAAATTTCAGCTTCTGCACAGATGATTTACAACGGTAAAGCGACAAGCTTTGATGCTGCTCTCTTGCAGCCCACTTCCGGACGCATTGTCTGCCTGGATATTGATAACAACGATGTTCACGACCTGGTGTTTGTAACTTCCTTTACAAACCTGGTTGTAGAAAGCGTTATCGAAAACAGCCACAAGGTTACAGATAAGTACGGTAACCCGTCCTTAGTGTTAGACCCTGAAAATGATGATGTTAAATTCACCATCACAAAGTCCGGTCACGTAGTTAAGCTTTCCGACCTTTCCGAATGGGATATTTTAAGCGTTGCAAAAAGCGTTGACGGTACCGTTATCTCCGTTGAAGTTTCCAGCAACAAAGTAACCGGTAAAGTTGAAGAGATTGACGGTGACAAACGTACCATTGCCGGCAAGGAATATGAAATTGCAGCTAACTACACCGAAGATATTAACTTAAACGACGAAGGTACCTTCTACCTGGACGTTGAAGGCAAAATTGCCGCAGTTGATACCTCCAGTGTTCTGTCTTCCAACTACGCATACCTTGTTGATGCCGGTCTTTCCACAGGCTTTGACAAGCGTCTGGAAATTAAGGTGTTCGGCAAAGACGGCGAAACCACTGTAATTAAATCTACCGAAAAAATCAGATTAAACGGCACCAGCGGCAAAACACCGGAAGAAGTTCTTGCTGCACTGACCGTTTCCAGCTCTGTTGCTCCCCAGCTGATTACCTTTGAGGTAAACGCTGCCGGCGAACTGAGCCAGATTAACACCGCTACCGATTTAACCGGTTCCGGTGCCATTGATAAAACAAAATTCTCATTAAACGCTGCCGGCGAGTTAACCTATAAAAAGTCTTCCGGCAAACTGGGTGCGTATAATGTAAATGAAAACACCCTGATCTTAAACATTCCTGCTGGTGTTACCACACCGGATGAATACAGCATTGAAACCTTAAGCTTCTTAAACGACAACGAAGCCTACGATGTTCTGGTTTACGATGTAACAGAAGACCTGACCGCTAAGGTGGTTATCGTTACAAGCTCCACAGCATCAGCCAGCATCGAAGCCCCGATTGCCGTTGTTGACCAGATTGCAACTGTGTTAAACAGTAACGGTGAAACTGTTCAGAGACTGTATGCTTACCAAAACGGCAAGCGTGTCTTCTTCGATACCGATGTTGACGGTCTCTTAGTTAAGGGCGAAGGCGAAGAAGCTACCACTCTGAAAAAGGGTGACATTATCCAGCTGAAACAGAACACCAAAAACGAAATCAACGGTTTCAGACTGCTGTTTGATGTAGATAACAAGGCTACCGAGTTCACCCAGTCTATTGACGACTTAGATCTTATCTACGGCCGCGTTATCAAGAAGTTTGCTTCCTCCATCAACGTTCAGGTAGGCGACGGTTCTATTGCGAACTACTCTCTTTCCGACGTAACTGTTTACGAGTTTGACTCTGCAAAGAGCAAAAACGCAATCAGCGTTGTAGATGCAAACGAAATCACCCAGTACGATGACTTAGATCCCAGCCGTGTCTTCATTAAGATTTATAAAGATACGGTTCAGGAAATTGTTATCGTAAAATAATAATCAATTAGCCAGCCAACCAATTTAATATATCACACAACCTCCACAAAGAAGGGACTGCACAGCTTGTGCAGTCCCTTCGTCCCTTACCGCCGGTATAGGCGGTTTAATTCTTTAAATTTTTGCCGGTTTATGCTATCTAATTGCTCCTTGGTGATGCGGAACAGCCAGTTCCCGTCTGCCTTTCCCGGAATGTTCAGCCGGGTATCAGAGCCAAAACCTAAAAGGTCCTGAATCGGGAAAATCACAAGGCCGGCATGGCTTTTCAGCATCGTCCTAATAATGCTGTCATAACCGCGATTCCAATCCGACTCAAAATAGTCGCAGTAGGAAAGCAGTTCTTTTCTTCTTGCCTCGTCCAGTTCCCATACATACCCCAGCAAGGTGTTATTATCATGGGTGCCGGTATAGGCAACGCAGTTGTTTTCATAGTGATGGGGCATATGAGGCGTATCTACCTCCCCCAAAAAGCCGAACTGCAACACTCGCATACCAGGAAAACCGCTGTAAGAAACCAGCTTTCGGACGGACTCGGTAATGTCGCCTAAATCCTCGGCAATCACCAAGCTCTCGCCCCGGATTTCATTGATCATATCCACTAATTTTTTGCCGGGCCCCCTCTCCCAGGTCCCCTCTTTCGCCGTTTTGGCATCACCGGGGACTGCCCAGTAGGAGTCTATGGCACGGAAATGGTCAATCCGGACGCCGTCAAACAGGGAAAGCATATGCAAAATCCGGTCACGCCACCAACGAAAGCCGTCCTGCTCCATATAGGCCCAGTTATACAGAGGATTTCCCCAAAGCTGACCGTCCGGCGAAAAATAGTCCGGCGGCACGCCGGCAACACCCCGGGGCTTATTCTGTTCGTCCAACAAAAACAGCTCTCGGTTGCCCCAGACATCGGCACTGTCAAAGGCAACATAAAAAGGCAAATCGCCTATGATTTTAATGTTTTTACTGTTTGCGTATGCCTTAATACTGCTCCATTGGGAAAAGAACTCAAACTGAACAAACTGCCATAAAAACAGCCGTTCGGGGCAAAGGCTCTCCTCTTGCCAATCCGTCCAGCACCCCTGGGCGTTGGCGTCTTTTAACGCCATAAACCGGCAAAACTGTTCAAGATAGGGGTTTTTGCGAATAAACGCCTCAATCTCTGCCCGGTTTTGAACCCGTCGGGACGCCGCCAGCAAAACCTCAACGCGGGTATGGTACAACCTGCCGTATTCGCAGCTGTACGGCGTTTGTTGCCGACAGCTAAAAAGCTCCTCCTTCGTTAACAGCCCTTTCTCCTGCAACTTTTCCAAATCCACAAAATAGGGGTTGCCGGCAAAGGCGGAATAAGACTTATAGGGGGAATTACATTCGTCCACCATGCAAAAAGGAAGCACCTGCCAGTAAGAAAAGCCGCAACCAGCTAAAAAGTCAATAAAATACTTTGCGTGCTCTGAAAAACTGCCAATGGAATACTCTCCAAACAGAGAAGAAAGATGCATCAGCACGCCACTTGCTCGTTTCATATATAACCGCCTCCTTTTTCATAATAGCATATGCAAAAAAAGCCAGTCAATGCACAAACTTTTCCTGCTATTATAAATAGCTATTGAAAAAGACAGTTTTGTGAGATATAATTGACACATACGGGATTTTATTTTATAAAATCCCTAAAGCCTTTCGGTTTTTTGCGGTCTTTGACCGCTGTGTCAATTGACGGCGTCGTAAAAATGTCCTTGCAAGCAAACATTTTTACGCCTGGTAAAATTGACATCTAAATTGTGCATCAATTCTATAATAAAAGACGTGACAGGAGGATAAAACCATGAATATTTCAGAAGCAATCAAAAAAAGACGTACAATCCGAAAATTTAAGCAAACGCCTCTTTCTACCAAGCAACTATCAAAGTATATTGATGCCGCACGGCTTGCCCCTTCTGCTGCAAATTTACAACCCCTGCGGTATGTCATTGTCGAAAGCCCCGACATGGTAGCAAAAATGTTTGAGCTTGTTAAATGGGCAGGCTATTTAGCACCGGATTATAACCCGAAAGAAGGGGAACGCCCCACTGCCTATATTGCCGTTTGTTCAGATACAAGCAACAGTTCTAAATGGGTAGATGTGGATTTGGGTGCAGCGATTGAAAACCTGATTTTAGAGGCCATGGCTGACGGCGTTGGCACCTGCTGGATTGCATCTGTGAACCGACCTGAAGCGGCAAAACTCTTAGCCCTCCCTGAACACATTAACCTCCAGTGCGTGATCGCCTTAGGCTATCCTGCGGAAGAACCGAAGGAAGTTTCAATCACAGAAGATATTAAATATTATGTAGATGAAGCAGGCACTTTGTGTGTGCCAAAGTGCAGTCTTGATGAAGTTTTGATTAAAACGGTATAAAAAAGAGAACAGATATCTGTTCTCTTTTTTTATGTCCTTGTAACCATATATCGTTCATACTTTTTTACATGCAGTTTGATTTTACTTTTCCCTTTGGCACTCTTGAAAAAGTACCGCATTTGTATTTAAAATATGGATGGTTTTTTCGTTACACAACAACTATCGTTTTACTTTTTTAATTTCTTTTCAATGTCATGATCAATACACTTTTTGAATTATTTTTCCTGATTTCCTACGAAAGACATCAAGGTAAGCTGCAAAATAGCCCAAAACGCAAACCGGCATCGCCGCTAAAATATCCACCGCCGAGTGTTGCTTTAAAAACACCGTTGAGGCACAAATTAAAGCCGAAAACAGTATACAACCAATCCGCCACCCCCAACCGGACAGATACCGGCTCTTCCAGGCCGAAACCACAACGGCAACGGAGCCGATAACATGAATGGATGGGCAGACATTTGTGTTGGTATCAATCCGGTAAACAAAGCTCATAAAGCGGGTTAAGATGTTATCCCTTGCAAAGGTCTCCGGCCGCAGCTCCTGGCAGTTAGGAAACAGCAGATAGATAATGAGCGTTGTTGTATACGTTACAATCATAAACCGCATCATTCTCTTAAAACTGTCCGTATCGTACAAAAGACCGTACACGATAAAGCCGATCAGGTAGACAAACCAAAGCATATACGGAATTAAAAAAGCTTCGTGGAAGGGAATTATGTCATCTAAAAAACAATGGACGGGGTAATAATAATCCCGAATCCAGATTTGCTCCGTTCCAATGTAAAAAATTCCGTAAATAGGCCAGTAAAGAAAATATTTTAAATGCTTGAATTCCTCTGTATTCAGCTTGCTCAGCCGAAAATTTTTGTAATTAACCATTATGTTTTTTCTCATAGGTTCATTCGCCTCATAACTTGTTTTTTACCGGTATATATTACCGGACTTTTTCCGGTACAAGAAGGGCTTGATATACCAGCACCTCTTCTAAAGTGCAAACCTCTGTACCAGGTTTTGATGCCGTAACGCTGCCGGCAGCTGTTGCCATTTTAGAAAGCGTTGCAAGGTCTTTTCCCATAACGTTAGAATAGGCAATTGCCGCTACCATAGAATCTCCTGCACCGACTGTGCTTTGGCACACAATCGGCGAAGGCGTTACGCGGTACGCCGCCTCCGGGGTCATAAATAAAGCTCCCTCTCCCCCTAAGGAGATGCAAAGCAGACCAACCCCTGAATCCAGCAATGTCTGCCCGTACGCAAGCAAAGCCGCCTCGTCAGAAAGCTCTTTCCCGGAAAGCTGCTCCAGCTCAAAACGGTTAGGCTTAATGGCATAAGGCTTTGCTAAAAGACCTAAAGACAGGGCTTCTCCGTCAGCATCTAAAATAACCTTAACGTGATACGCCTGAGCCAAGGTAATCAGTCTTTGATACATATCCTTCGGAATCCCCGGAGCCATACTGCCGGCTAAAACCATAACCGCTGCCTCAGGCAGGTGTTTTTCAATCAGCGAAACAAGGCCTAAAACCTCCTTCTCCGCAACGGAGAAACCCGGTTCATTGACTTCAGTTACCTGCCCTTTTTGACTGTCAAATAATTTATAATTCGTTCTGACGGTTCCCGGAACAAAAAGAAAGTCATGGTCAATCCCCCGTCTTGCCAGTTCTTCCAAAAGAGCTTCGCTCCCTTTGTCTCCCATGACGCCCAGGGCCATAACGTCAGCACCAAATCCCTTTAAAACCTTTGCAACGTTAATCCCTTTGCCACCGGCATCGCTTCTAACGCTATCCGCCCGGTTTAAGCCGCCCTCAAAAAAACCGTTTAATGAAATAGTTTTATCCAGGCAGGGATTTAAGGTTACCGTTAAAATTTTTTGCTTCATAGAAAGTACCGCCCTTTGTTTCTTTGCCTTTATTGTATCACAGAGAAACAATAAAGGCAACCGAATTTAAAATAAGCATAAAAAAACTCAGAACACGAAAGCATTCTGAGTTTCTTTATTTGTTAGTATAACTTATTTTGCAACTGCGTCTTTTAAAGCTTTACCAGCTTTGAAAGCGGGAACAACAGATGCAGGGATTTTGATTGCAGCGCCGGTCTGAGGGTTCTTACCTTCACGAGCTGCTCTCTTTCTGGTTTCAAAAGTACCGAAACCGATCAGAGCGATTTTTTCACCCTTCTTCAGTTCATCAGTAACAGTTGCAGTGAAAGCACCCAGCATTTTTTCTGCGTCTTTCTTGGAAACCTCTGCCTTAGCAGCGATAGCAGCAACTAATTCTGCCTTATTCATTATACACAACCTCCATTTTTAAAATTTTCCTATGCTCCTATCATATCACTATTATTTTCATTTGTCAATGACATTTTTCCAATATTTTGCTCAGTTTTTAGATTTTTTTCTATTTTTTGGTCTAATTTTCCAGAAATTGTAAGTTCTAACGGGTTTTTTCAATATAAAACATTCAAAACCCCATAAACCGTAGCGAAAACACTTTTTTTGATCGTAGAAAAGGTGTAGCAAAATCAATGAAATGCTACACCTTTGCAATCATTTCGTACGTATTATGTCTTATTTTGCCTCAGCAATAATGACTCTGATTTTACCGCCACGGTCCATAGCACGGTCACAATACGCCGAAATTCTGTATTTAGCAGTTGAAAGTTCTGATTTAGCAAGCACTGTAAAATCATATCCTACTTTTTTATAAATCACCACATCATCTGACAGCATATGTTCTGTTCCGCCCGCTGTTACCAAAGCATTCCCCGTCACCTTAGAATAGGTAGCAGACAGCTTTGTTAATCCTTTCATGGATTGAACCTTACCATCAGCAACCAAAATCTGAACCGGTTGTCCTTTTCTAACGTTAAACGTTTTGCCTGAGCTAACAAGATTGTTTATACGTCCGGCAACATCATAGCTGTAACTACCACTAATATTGGTACCACCTGTATTACTGGTAGCCTTTGTTACAATGCCATATTGATAACACTCCCCTGTTGCGTTCTTTAAAATCAATTCATCAATTTCACCGGCACGGTTTAACCCATAATATAACACATTACTGTTACTTAAGGTTACAAGATTAAGCTGTTGCAAAAAAACAGAAGCATAAGCACCGCCATGAGTGCCATCACCCGGAATGACATCAAGAATGTTCACGCCATCAGCAAAACGGTATCCTCCTGCAGTTTTTGCTTCCGCATTAACGGTGCCATAAATATCCATGGATTTTAAAGTAGCAACAGTTGCTAAACCATTGGAAAAATTAACACGCACAACATTATGAAGTGCCGTACTGTCACTATAATCCCGTTTAGCGGCGTATTCATAGGCTTTCCCGTCTGCACCCACAACTGTAATATAAAAGTTAGAGTAAATATCTCCTGCCTGATTTGTATACTGTTTCACCCCGGCAGATTGCAAATAACCCATAACAGAATGTTCCGCTGCTGAGGGACCGGCAACGCCGGCAACCTCGCCGTTTTTACCCAATAAAAGTGTAACCGTGTCGCCGAAGTTATAACCGCCGTTTGAAGAAAGGGCATTAAAGGCATCCACAGATTCCACCTGGTAGGTGACGCCGGAAACAGTTACCTGAGTCAGTTGATCCTTATTGGGATAAGCCGATTCGTAAATACCGGTTACTTTCTGACTGTAAGCTAACACCATGTTCAGGTCAGGTGAGTAATAAACAACGTCATATGTTTCAATGTCTGTTGTATTCCCCTTAACGCCGTCACGAATCACGGTAATATTTTCATTAACAGAAAGCTCTGTATACCAAGCATCATTCCGTACAATCACAGGTCCTGTTACGCTTCCGCCACGAACGGTAATATATTCTGCTTCTCCCCGGCTGTCCCGTTGAACTGAAATTAAATCTCCCATCTCCATACCGGCAATCGCTGCCTTATATGTAGTAATTTGAGTGCCTACATAGGCCATTGTGTCATCATCAATATCAAGTTGCCCTAAATTACCATCTTTATAGGTTACAACGGCATTGTTAAGCGTGGAATACACTACGTATTCTTCTAAATTCTGCGTATAGGGAACAAAACTGACAACGGTATCACCATTTTTTAAAATTGCATCACCACGCATACCGATTAAATCGTGGTTAAAGCTGTCATCAATCCGATACTGTCCGGCGGTGGTCGATACCTTGCCCGGATTCACGGAGGGATCTTCCTTGCTGGTGGCAATCAAAACAATGTCCTCTACCAGCTTATATTGAATGCTTTCCAGATAATCTGCTGTGCTTCCCTTAGGGGAACAGGTCAAAAGATTGTAAGTCAGCAACATCACGTCCCGGCGTGACATAGCCGTGCCGGTTGTTACAGAGATGTTATCTAAAAGCCCGATGTTTTGAGCCAGCCCAATCTGACCGTAAGGCCAGGAATAACCAAAATCATCATTGGTATAGCCTAAAAGCCGCAGATAAATCGTTACTGCTTCTTCAAATAAAACGGTTTGGTCCGGTCGAAATGTAGCATCCGGATAACCGGTTACCAATTTATTTGATACTGCTAACTTAACATAAGGTGCCGCCCAATGACGGTAGTTTACATCAGCAAACGGCGAAACCGCCATACTGGACGCCACCTGGTTTTTATAAGGTGATGCCGCAACAGTAATTTTTGAAAATTCTGCTCTGGTTACCGGTTGCTCCAATCTGAGTTCACCGTCAGGATAGCCGTTCATAATAGAAAGCTGCCCGAGCAATCCGGCAATTTCCGCCTCACCGGTTGTGGCACCAAAAGCTGTTATGTTAAACAGCATTAAAAAGCACAGAGTCAGTGCTCCAATCTTGATTATGAATCGTTTCATCTTACACATTCCTTTCATCTGTTTAAAAGACTAATCGTGTCTAAGTGCATCAATAGGGTTCAATCTTGCCGCTTTTTTGGCTGGAAAATAACCAAAAGCAATACCGATGATCGCCGAAACAGAAAAAGCAACAAAAACAGAGCCCAAAGTAATTACCGTTGGCAAATCCATCATGGAACACAAAAGAAATGCACCACCAATGCCCAAAACGATACCCAAAATACCACCACAGCCGCTGGTTGTGGCAGCCTCTACCAGAAACTGACTCAAGATATTCCAGGGTGTTGCACCCAAAGACTTACGAACGCCAATTTCACGAGTTCTTTCCGTAACAGAAACCAACATAATATTCATAATGCCAATACCACCGACCAAGAGAGATATACCGGCAATACCTACTAAAATCATTGTCAAGGTCCCCGTCAATTCGTCCAACGTATCAACAATCGCTGATAAACTAATGACCGTGTAATAATCCTCATCTTGATAAACCTTGTAAAGAGCTGTTTTAATTTCGCCAATAGCTGCATCTAATCGCTCTTTGTCTGTGGCACTGACACTATAACTGGAAACCCGGGAATTGTTAGACAAGCTTCTTGCAACTGTATAGGGTAAATAAATCCTGTCGTCTTGTCCTCCCTGAGTACTGCCTGCCTGTTCAGCAGCCACCCCTACAACTGTAAAGTTGTGCCCGTTAATTTTTATATACTGTCCCATAGGGTTCATGCCTGAAAAAAGACTATTAGCAATATAAGACCCTATGACACAGCTTTTCTGCCGCTGCGTTACTTCGACATATGATAAATACCGCCCACCGGAAATTTCAAGATTATGAATGTCTTTATAGGTTTCGCTGGTGCCTATACAGGTTGTGGATTGATTATCACTTCCAATTTTAATGTACGCCGGAATTGTTACATTGGGAGAAACAGCCGCCAACGTGTCCGACTGTTCCACTAATTCAATCATATCTTTCGGCTCTATGGTTCGATTGCCACCGCGATCTTTAATCGTTACTGTAATTAAGTTAGTCCCCATGCTTTCAAATTCATTCACCATAAATTGTTTCATGCTGTCAACCATACTGGTTAAGATAATAACCGAAGCGACACCGATGATAATACCCAGCATAGTCAGAAAGGAACGCATCTTACTGGTTTTTAAGCTTTTAAGTGCCAGGGAAAAGGATTGTTTAAAGTTCATGCTATCCCCCTCCTTCCTGGCTGGTCGGAGATAATTTTACCATCCTGAATTCGTAAAATTCGCTTTGCCTCCTCAGCAATAGACATATCATGGGTAATTAAAACAATGGTTGTTCCTTCGTCGTTTAATTTTTTAATAAAGTTCAGTACATCCCGTCCTGTCTTACTATCCAAAGCACCGGTTGGCTCATCAGCCAAAATCACCGGTGGATCCCCGGCCAGTGCCCGTGCAATAGAAACACGTTGTTGCTGACCGCCGGATAACTGAGATGGCATTTTCTTTGCACGGTCTAAAAGACCTACACGCTCTAACGCTATTTTTGCCTTTTCCTCTCTTTCCTTTTGCGGCATGCCCCGATAAATTAAGGGCAGTTCAACATTTTCCAAAAGGTTTAGCTTTGGCAAAAGATTATATTGCTGAAAAATAAATCCCAGGGTCTGATTGCGAATATGAGACAGTTCAATTTCATTCATCGTGCTAACGTCAATACCGTTTAAATGATAAGATCCACTGGTGGGAGTATCCAAACAACCGATAATATTCATACAGGTAGATTTCCCGGATCCTGACTGACCAACAATGGCAACAAATTCTCCTTGATCAATTTGGAGACTGATACCGTCTAGAGCTCGAATTTCCCCGTCGCCGTCAGAATAAATTTTATAAATATCTCGAAGCTCAATCATCTTATCTACCTCCGGGTGTGCCGCCGGGTCGGTTTCCACCGCCGCCCGGTGCTCCGCCGCCTGCCCCCATCATAGCTGCAAAAGGATTATCCGAAGTATTAGATACCGCTATATAAACTTCATCGCCCTCAGATAAACCGGACCGTATTTCAATATAATCCGCATCATGCAAGCCTGTTTCCACCTTCACAGCACTAAACCCTTCGGGAATCATGTTCTCCATGCCCTTAGGAACCGCATCTCCACCTTTTTTCTGCCCTTTAACATAGACAAAATTACCACGATTTACAGCTGTGACCGGTACCCGAAGCACATTTTCACAAGAAGCAACCGCAATTTCTGCACTTACATTCATTCCGGGGATTAGCCCCTCAGGCTGTTCAACCACAATCGTAATAGGATACGTCGTAACACCGTTTTGGGTTGTACCTACAACGCTGACATAATCTACATATCCATTATAGGTTCTGCCCTCAATAGCGTCAGCGGTTATATCCACCTGCTGACCGACTTTAATTTTACTAATATCCAGTTCGTCAACATTCATTTCAAAAACAATGGTCGACATATCGGCAATAACGGCCATAACCACAGATGCATTTGTATTATCCAGTGTATCCCCGGCTTTTGATGTCTTTTTTAAAACCGTTCCGGAAATAGGAGCTGTAATCTGATAATCCTCCAGTTGCTTATTATAGTTATCAACCGTAAGCTGAGAATCCCGAAGAGAGATTTCACTGTTTTGACGCGTTGTCCCGGCACTGGAAGAACTGAGCACCGCCACTACTGTACCGGCAGAAACGCTGTCTCCCTTACCCCGTGGCATTGAGACCACGTCACCGGCAGTTTCTGCCACAATAGAGGTTTTCAGCCTGTATTCTAATGTTCCCGGTCCATTACAGGCAACATCACCGATAATAGCTGTTGCCATTTCTCCGGGTAAAATAGCACCGGGATTGGGAACTTCTATTTCAACGGTTTTAACCTTAGCACCTTCTGCTGAAACCAAACTACCGCTGGAAATACGCGTAACTTTCCCTGTTAAAGTATATAAAGAATTAGCAAGGGTTACCTGTGCACTACTTCCCACATAAATGCCGGAAACGTCTGATTCGTTAAAGGGAAGCTCCAACCGCATGGTTCTCATATCCACTAAGTCAGCAATCTTTGTACCTATATTAACAGAATCTCCCACCTTAACATAGGTTTCTGTAATAGTTCCGGAATATGTACTTTTAACATTCAGTTTGGCAAGATCACGCATGGTCTGATTATAGGAAAGTTGCGTCTTTTGGTGATTCAATTGAGCTTTCTCCAAAGTGTTTTCCAAATCGCTGGAATCAATTTGATACAAAAGGTCGCCCTTCTCTACCATATCGCCCTCCTGAAATGTGTCACTTAAAATTTCACCTTTCACCAGAGAAGTTACTTCATATTCATCAATGGGCTTTATCGTTCCGGTTCCGCTAATGACAACAGAAATATTGCCACGGTCTGCAACGGCAGTCTGGATTTCATTTTTCTTGCCGCCCGCCTTTCCAAACAATACTATAAGCAACAAAACAGCTAAAACTGCTATGGTACAAACAATAATTTTTTTCTTCTTTGGTAGTCCTTTAAACTTTTCAATACCTGTGCCGGCAAGCTCTTTTAACCTCTTACCGACAGAGATTGTCTTTTCCTTAATAGTCTCAAACTGTATATTCATGTTCTTCCTCCAAAACTTTAATGCTTCCTTTTAAATTCATCCATTTATATTATAACACATAATTTTTGCAAATAGAAAAAATTATGATATTTTTATATTGTAACAGAAAGATATGTCTAATTTATGAATGAACTGTATTTTTAATATGAAATTTAAAAGAATATCGTCTAAAAAAATTTTTTACAGTTTTTTCATTTTTTATTTGACAAATGCATTTTTTTGTTGTATAATGAATAAGGCTTAACGGAGTGTGGCGCAGTTTGGTAGCGCGCTTGACTGGGGGTCAAGAGGTCGCAGGTTCAAATCCTGTCACCCCGACCAAGATAAAACCGCTTAACCGCATGGTTGGGCGGTTTTCTTATTTTCTCATTGTTTTAAAAAATATCATTAAATAAAGTAAAATATCATCAAATATAATGCGGTAGCTAACAAATTGCTAACAAAAATGCTGGTGTTTTTCTCTTATAAATGCGCGAAGAAGACCTGTTATAACCTAAGAAAGCCCCGGCATCTCTGCCGAGGCTTTCTTTATTTATAATATTTTCCTAAACA
>JAFQWH010000015.1 GCA_017407515.1 Clostridia bacterium
GACTTATTGCCTGCGTTATCGCAAATTTCGAACTTCACGCGGTGATATCCGTCTGCCACGGTAGCAGTTGCGGAAATCACACCATTGTTGAAGGCAGACTTGACTTCAACTCCGTCAATATAAACCTTGGCGGTAGAAGCATTCAAGCCGGAAACGTTGTACAGAGGCTGCTCAACGCCCATAGCATCTGCCAAAGTTGTCTTGTCTGCTACTGCTGCGGACAGATTCAGCACATTGTTTTCAGTCGTGATAACATCACGCTTTACCAAAGCAGTCTTGCCATCCAGATAAATCTTGTCAAAGACAGGATTCTCTCTGTCGTCAACAGCCTCGGAGTAGTCGACAGTGAAGCTATCCAGATAATAAGTGTAGGGTCCGTTGATGGTACCGTTGGTCTGCCACAGAATGTTATTCTTGGTTCTGTGGGTAATAATCGCAATGAAGAATTCACCCTTTTCAGCCAGCTGACCGGTCGTCTGACCGTTGGCATCCTGCTTATTGAACTGGTTGGAATACTTCAGAGCGACCTTTTCGAAAGCACTGATGTCCATGGACATATAGTGCCAACCGGACTCGTCGATATTGTAGTACACGTTCTCGGATTCCATCATGCTGACGGTAGCCAAGTTATCATATACGCCGTCACCGTTGGAGTCGGTCATATAGTGACCCTGAACCCAGCACTGGATGTTATCCTCGGGAACGTAAAGCCAGAAACCTACCCGGCGGGCATTTTCAAGCTCTACAGCATCACCGTCAACGCCCAGTCTGATCCAAGCATAATCACTGGAGTCGGACTTCTTGGAAGCAAGGCCGTTGATTTCCAGACGCAGGGAATGATCACCGTCGTGAACCTGTCCGTTGGTACGATCTGCCAGCGACAGCTTTAGATAGTAATCACGGTAATCGTTGGTTCGGCTGTTGATGACATTCCACTCATCAACATCAATCTGGCCATCCTCAAAGTCCCAAAGGACCTCGGATGCCTTACCAAGGTTCAACTTAACAGTTGCAGTGGGCTTTTGACCCATATTCAAGGTTGCCGTAACGGTGCTGGTAATATCCGCAGGTGCATTTGCCTCTGCTACAGCTGTGAAACTCAAACCGTTAAAGCTACCCAGAGCAGTATTTGTAGTCGTAAAGGTCACGTCGCCATCGCCCAGACCGATTTCCTGTGCAACATCATTAATGGTAGCGGTAGCCTTTACGGGAACCTTTGCCGTTTTACCAAAAGGAATGGTAACAACAGGCTGCTCAAAGAAAATCGTATCGGGGGTAACGATTGTAACGGCCTTTTCGCCGACAACCTCACCATTATAAACCATCTGTGCCGTTGCTGTACCCTCTTTACCGGAGGAAGTAAAGACACCGTCTACAATGGTACCCATACCCTCTTCCTTGATCTTCCATGTCACTTCAGCTGGAATATCTACCTTTGTACCAACTGCATCCGTGCCGAGAGCATCGAAGGAAACGGAACTGCCGGGAGTATAATAATCATACTCAGAAGAAATCTGTGCGCGAGCAAACTGACCGTCCGCGGGAGCGGTAGAAATGACCAAAATTGTATTGGTTGTAGGTCTCTCACCACCGTCGGACAGAGAACAGTTGACCTTCAGGTCTTCGCCGGGCCGCTGAGAACAGAAAGTGGTAGATCCACCGCCGTCGCAGTTGGCAGCATAGATACAGCCCATCTTGATCATGTAATCTGCCATTTCAAAGTTGGTGAAGCCGGTAGAATAAGGAGCCTGTTCACCGTCAGAAACAGCCATAACGAGGGTGCCGTCAGCCCTAATGCCAATAAAGGTTCTGGAGGCAACACCGCTTCCATGATCTTCTTTGGAATACTGGTTTACAGGATTGCCGTTTGCGTCAGGCTTAACCAAGAATGCCCAAACGCAGATAGCATTCTGTTCCCAACCGGTCAAAGGATCGGTCTGAGAACGCATCATAACCTTTGGCATATCATCCGGACGTTTTTCACCGGTTAGGGGATGATTGTCATAGTTGATGACAAGAACGGCATAGCTCTTATTAAAGGATTCCGAGCCGCGGCTGTTCTCATAATAATAACCATCCAAAATGTTGTAGTACAAGGGTTCACCGATCAGTTCGGGATGCTCCTTGTAGTATGCCTCGGTGTACCAGCTAAGCATAGCATTGGTAGCGACAACGACGTTACCATAGCCCAGCTTCTCAGCTTCCAACGCCTGAGTGGAAGTAGACTGGGTGCCGTAGTTGCCCGCAGTGGGGATCATTCCCTTGTAACCGGGAATAACCTTAACATAGGGGTTATTCAAGTCCACCACAGCAGAGTGAAGAACCTGTCTGCGAGTACCGGCATCGTTATTCAAAACCTGCTCGTACTCTTTGACACCGGGAGCGATGTCCCAGTTTTTTTCAGAAATGAGGTTGTAGTACTCACTTCCGCCGTTGTTGTCGTCATAAGCATTTGCCGCAAATGCACTCACAGGAAGTGCGCTGACAAGCATTAAAACGACAAGCAACATTGCCAAAATTTTTGATATTGGTCTTTTCTTCATGTTTTGTCTCCTTCTTTTAGATTATTATTTATATAAACAGCCGATGACTGAATATACCGTTTTCTACCGAATTGGATCTGTTCTTACCGCCTATATGCCTTAAATCCGTGATGGGTCTTTTGCTTTTCCTTAGGCGGCTCAGGCAGGTAATCGCCATACAGGCAGGTCAAATAGGTA
>JAFQWH010000016.1 GCA_017407515.1 Clostridia bacterium
AAATATGCCACAGCAAAACTGTTGGTAACAAAGAAACCGATAATCACGCCCCAACGGCCTTTTTTCTGCAGAAGACCGGAACACAGGGCACTGACACCGTAAATTGCAACGACCGCAGCCGGTGCCGCCTCTGTTACGCTGTTGACAATTCCCAGCGTAATTCCCGTAGCACAGGAGAGCGGAAAACCGCCGGCAAGACCTGCAACGAAGATAATTACCATACTCAGCGTATGGGCAACACTCTGAAAATAAGGAATCATCTGCAGGCTCATGACAACACCAGAACAAAGCACGACCAGGCTCAGGCTTTCTGCTGGTTCGAAAATTTTTCTTTCTTTCGAGCCATGTAACACTTCGGTAGCTGTTTCAAAAGCAAAATAGGATAAAAATACGAGGAGGGATTCAAAAATTTGAAGTAAAAAATCATAGACAATAAAACCGTTAAAGATAACGAAAACCATGCCTGTCAATGTTACTGCTCCTGCTGCAACTATACCGTAGAGCCATGGACGTTTCGATAGCTCCTTCTCCATTAAAACGCAAAAGGCACAAGTAATCACCAATGCTCCTGCATATTTCAGAGAAACAATGCCCATGCCCGCCGCTAAAATTCCCAAGAAAGCCGATGATATGACAACACCACGCTTTTGCTTGGGAAAAATCGATGCAAAATATGACACACCAAAGGGAGAAAGAGCATTAAAAAGATAAATTTTGGTCAAAAGAAAGATAAGACCGTATTCTACCAGCTCCATTAAGGTAATAGATTTCGCGATTTTTCTTTTTTTCGCAACAGGAATTCCCATTTCTTTATAGGACTTTATTTCTTGATTTGTCATTTGTAAGCCTCCCAGGAAAATTTTGGTATTTCCATTATATACCATTTATTTCGCACAATTTGTCAAATCCTGTATCCAATTTAAAAAAACTTATCGACGAAATCTGACAAGGAGCCCTTGAAAATTATCTATAAAAATTTGTTTCAACTGTTTTCTTTTGAAGAAAAATATGGTAAAATACAATAGAGTATGTTTACAGGAGGAAAAACCTTGAAAGAGAAGATATATACCATTCCTTTGTCTGATGCTTTTGCAGAAGGCGGCGAATGTCCTTTTTGTACCTTAGAAAAGAAATTAGAAACAGAACAGGTCAGCTACGCGTTAGGGGCTTCCATGATGGAGCCGGACAGCCGCATTGTTTCTAACGAAAAAGGCTACTGCCGGCGGCATTTTGAGCAAATGAGCCGCGAAGGCAAGGCTCTGAGCCTCGGTCTTGTTTTAGATACCCACTTAAATGTTTTGATTCAAAGCTTAGAAGCCGCCAAAGAAATGCCAAAAACCAAGGGCGGTTTGTTTAAAAAGTCTTCAGATTCTGACCCCTTAACAGAAGCTCTTGAAAAAAACCAAAACTCATGCGTCATTTGCGATAAGCTAAACCATACCTTAGAAAAATTTGCTGAGGTGTTTTGGTATTTATACAAAAATGAACCTGATTTTAAAGAAAAAGTTTTAGCCTGTCAGGGGTTCTGTCTGCCCCACTTTAAGCTTTTACTGGAATGTGCCGACCACGAGCTTTCCGGCAAAAACTTAGAAGAAGCCAAAGCAGAAGTTATTGAATTGGAACTGACGCACTTAAAGCGAATTAACGACGAGGTAAACTGGTTTACCAAGAAGTTTGATTACCGGAACCAAAACGAGCCTTGGGGTAATTCTAAAGATGCTCCCCAAAGAGCCATGGAAAAGCTTTCTAAATTTCTATAATCAAAGAGGTGAAACGCCTTGAAAACCGTTTTGGGCTTAACAGGCGGAAGTGGCTGCGGCAAAAGCCTGGCGGCAAGTTTTTTAAAGAAACACGGTGCAGAGATTATTGACGCTGACAAAATTGCAAGGGAAATTTTAGAGCCCGGTAAGCCGGCACTGAAAGAAATTGTCGAAGCTTTTGGCGGTGTTCTTCTGCCCGATGGCAGCTTAAACCGCAAAAAACTGGGAAATCTTGTTTTTTCTGATGAAGATTCTCTTCATAGATTAAACGCCATTACACATACATATATTATTGATGAAATAAAAAAGGCGGTTAATGCCAGTCAGAACAGTTTTATCGTTATTGACGCACCGCTTTTGTTAGAATGCGGTCTTGATTCTCTTTGCACGGCTTGTGTCTGTGTTCTGGCAGACAAAGAGCTGCGAAAGGCTCGCATCATGACCCGTGACAACCTAACAGAACAAGAAGCCGAAAACAGAATCGCCTCTCAAAAGGACGACGGGTATTATAAATCCCGTTGCAAATTTTTCATTGAAAATAACGGCGATGCGGCTTCCTTAGAACAGTCAATCACTCATATATTGAAGGAGCTCTTACATTGAAAGTTAAAAGACATATAAAATGGGGACGGCTTTTAGTGCTGATTCTCCTCATTGTTTTACTCATAAATTTGGGTAACATTGCCCGGATTTTTTATCCGGCAAAATATATTAACCATATTAAGAAATACGCTGCTATGTATCAGGTGGACCCCTACCTGATTATGAGTATTATCAAAACTGAAAGTAATTTTGATACCGAGGCGGTTTCCAATAAAAACGCAACCGGTCTCATGCAGATTATGCGTCCCACCGCTTTTTGGCTGGCAGACCGCATGAATCTGTCGGATTTCAGCTACGAAAAAATCACAGACCCGGAGATAAACATTCAGATGGGTTGTTACTACATTGCATATCTGCTTACGCTCTATGACGGAAATGTTGATAATGCCTTAGCCGCCTATAACGCCGGTGAAGGGACGGTTGATAAATGGCTGAATGATACCGAATACTCAAAAGACGGAAAATCCCTGACGAATATTCCTTATCCGGAAACCAAACACTATATCGAAAAGGTTAATAAAAATATTAAGATTTATCGGTTTTTATATAAAGTAAACACCGCGACTGCCCTGTCCGGTAAATCCGTTGCGTTTTCCTGATCTATCCACGGAATGAACCGAAAGAAAAGAGGACAAAGCATGGCAAAAGAAAAGTTTTTAATTATTGATGCAAACAGTATTATTAACCGTGCCTTTTACGGTATTCGTCTACTAACGGCAAAGGACGGCACCTATACTAATGCTGTTTACGGTTTTTTAAACATTTTTTATAAGTTTAAAGAAGAAATCAAGCCGGACTATATTGCCGCGGCGTTTGACCTAAAGGCACCCACCTTCCGTCACAAAATGTTTGACGGCTATAAGGCAACCCGTAAACCTATGCCCGAAGAGCTTGTGCCTCAGATTCCTCTTTTAAAAGAAGTTCTTTCCGCTTTAAACATTCCCATTCTGGAAAAAGAGGGCTATGAAGCTGATGATATTATAGGCACCGTGTCCGCCCGGTGCACCGACGAGGGCATTGCCTGCATGATTTTAACCGGTGATAAGGACGATTTGCAGCTTGCAACCGATGACAATAAAATTTACTTGGTCACCACTCGCATGGGCAACACCGATACAGAGGTTTTTGATGCCAGCCACGTGTTTGAAAAATACGGCGTAACCCCTAAAGAGTTTATTGACGTTAAAGCCATTATGGGTGACTCCTCTGACAACATTCCCGGTGTCCGCGGCATCGGTGAAAAAGGTGCTCTCTCGCTGATTTCAACCTTTAAAAGCCTGGATGCGGTGTATGAAAATTTAGAGTCCGACGCTATTTCTAAGGCAACAAAAACAAAGCTATCTGAAAACAAGGAAACCGCCTTTTTATCCCGGACTTTAGCTACCATTAACTGCAACGTACCCCTGGATTTTAATTTTGCAGATGCAAAGGAAACCCCCGGCGATTTTAACCGGCTCTACGACCTATATACCCGTCTGGAATTTAAGAGCTTTTTAAAACGGTTATCTGAAACAATGCCGGAAGAAGCAAAGCCGGAGACTACCCAGCCTGATTGTGCAGCGGTTTTCCCTGCAACCGCCTGGGAACTTGAGACCGTTCTAAAAGCTGATACTGTCTACTACCAGCTTGACGCAAAAACCGGGCAAGTCTATGCCGCCGTAGCCCCTGACCGGGTACTATGTGCTCCCCTGTCCGGCGAGTTTTTACCGGTTTGGAAAGCCTTCTTTGAAAAAACAGAGGGAAAGAAAATTACCCACGGTGCCAAAGAACAGTTTTTGTTTTTAAACGGATTGGGAATTTCGCTAAACGGCAAGCTGTTTGACACCGCCATTGCTGCTTATTTAACTGACCCCGGCAGACGGGATTACCTGCTTTCAGAGCTTTGCTTTGACCTATTAGGCATAAATTTAGCCGGCACAGAAGCCGGCGAGCAGCTTTCCTTTGAGGCTGAGCCCTCTGATAGCCGTTCTCCTTTCTTTGATGAAACTGCGGCTTTAATTCCTCTCCATGAATATCTTCTCTCCCGCATGCAGGAGGAAGGCACTCTGTCGCTGTTTCAAACCGTTGAAATGCCTTTAGTTGAGGTTCTTGCCTCTATGCAGGAATGCGGCATCTGCGTTAACAAGGAAAGCCTTTTAGAATTCGGCACTATGCTTGCCGGCGATATTGACAGGCTGACACAGGAAATTTACGACCTTGCCGGTGAGGCATTTAACATTAACTCGCCCAAGCAGTTAGGCGTGATTTTATTTGATAAACTGGGGCTTAAATCCTCAAAGAAAACCAAAACCGGCTACTCCACCAACGCAAGCACCTTGGAAAAGCTAGCCGGCAGCCACCCGATTATTGAAAAGATATTAGAATACCGTCACCTTTCCAAATTAAACTCCACCTATGTTGACGGTTTAAAAGATGTAATTGACGAAAAAACCGGCAGAATCCACTCCAATTTCCATCAAACCGTAACGGTAACCGGCCGCGTCAGTTCTTCGGAGCCTAATTTGCAAAATATTCCTATCCGAACTGCTCTTGGCCGCGAGATGCGAAAAATGTTTGTGGCAGCTCCGGGGCATATTTTACTGGACGCAGACTATTCTCAGATTGAGCTTCGCGTTTTAGCACACATTGCTGAAGATGAAACCATGATCGAGGCCTTTTCAGCCGGCGAAGATATTCACGCTTCCACCGCTTCTAAAATTTTCGGTATTCCTAAAGACGCTGTTACCTCTGAGATGAGAACGGCTGCCAAGGCTGTAAATTTTGGTTTGATTTACGGAAAAGGCGAATTTTCTCTGGCTCAGGATTTAGGTATCTCTATGCGTGAAGCAAAAGCCCATATCGAAGATTATTTAGGTTCCTTCCCCAAGGTTCGGGACTATATGAAAACCGTTGTGGAAGAAGCTAAGAAAAACGGTTACGTT
>JAFQWH010000017.1 GCA_017407515.1 Clostridia bacterium
GCATCCGCCGTATCGTCCGGCTTGGGGACCTTGTCAAGGCCCAAAAGGGATTTGACCATGCGTTGAACCTGAGCCTTGTCTGCCCGACCGTAGCCAGCCACGCTTTGCTTGACCTGCAGGGGCGTGTACTCATAAATGGGTACGTTCTGCACCGAGGCAGCCAGGACAATGACGCCTCTGCCGTGAGCAACAGAAATGCCGGTGGTGATGTTGGTGTTAAAAAACAGCTCCTCCACCGCAAAGGCATCGGGGTGAAAACGCTCGATTAAAATGTTAATGTCTTCATAGATATTGCGCAGTCTGTCAGACAGCTTCATGCCGGCTTTTGTGGTGACAGCACCGTAGTCAATGACAGAAAATTTATTGCCCTGATATGAAAGTACACCGTAGCCGATGGTGGCGATACCGGGGTCGATTCCCATAATTATCATGTTTTTCCTCCGGAAATTGCAAAAAATTTCATATTTTCAGCCTTTTTTTGCAAAAAGATGTTGAGTTTTTCAGCGTTCTGCGGTATAATGTATACCATATGATATTATAATAACACATTTTTGGAGGAATTGCAAATGTCAGCGAAAGAAAAAGTTATTCTTGCGTATTCCGGCGGTCTGGATACGTCTATCATCATCCCCTGGTTAAAAGAAAATTTTGACTATGAAGTAATCGCCGTGTGCGGTGACGTTGGTCAGGGTAAAGAAACCGAGGGCTTGGAAGAGAAGGCATTAAAGACCGGTGCATCCTAACTGTATATCGAGAATCTGCAGGAAGAATATGTAACCGATTTTATCTGGCCCACCTTAAAGGCTGGCGCTGTTTATGAAGGTAAATATATGCTGGGTACCTCCCATGCAAGACCCTGCATTGCAAAAAGACTGGTTGAAATTGCAGAGCAGGAAGGTGCAACCGCCATTTGTCACGGCTGTACCGGTAAGGGTAATGACCAGGTACGCTTTGAGCTGACCATTAAGGCCCTGGCTCCCCACTTAAAGATTATTGCTCCCTGGAGAATGTGGGATATCAAGTCCCGTGAAGAAGAAATTGAATATGCGGAAGCTCGCGGCATCCCCGTTCCTGTTACCAAGGAAGACAACTATTCTATGGACAGAAACATCTGGCATTTAAGCCACGAGGGTATGGACTTAGAGGATCCTGCCAACGAGCCCAACTATGATAAAATCTTAAAACTGATGGTTTCTCCCGAGAAGGCACCCGATACCCCCACCTATGTAACCGTTGATTTTGAAAAGGGTATCCCCGTTGCCATTGACGGCGTTCGCTATGAAAGCGCAGTTGAACTGCTTTTGAAAGCCAATGAACTGGCTGCTGCCAACGGCGTGGGTATTGACGATATCGTAGAAAACCGTCTGGTTGGTATGAAGAGCCGCGGCGTTTATGAAACTCCCGGCGGTACTCTGTTATACGCTGCTCACAAGGAACTGGAATACCTGTGCCTGGATAAGCAGACTCTCCACTACAAGCAGAAACTGGCAGCTGACTTTGCTGACCTGGTTTATGACGGTCTGTGGTACACACCCCTGCGGGAAGCAATGAGCGCTTTTGTTGATTCCACTCAGGAAACCGTAACCGGTAGCGTAAAACTGAAGCTCTACAAGGGCAATTGCATGCCTGCCGGCACCACCTCTCCCTATTCTCTCTACGATGAAGAGATTGCTACCTTCAGCGAGGATGAGGTTTATGACCAGAAGGATGCAAACGGCTTTATCAATCTGTTCGGTCTGCCCCTGTACGTTCGGGCTATGATGAAAA
>JAFQWH010000018.1 GCA_017407515.1 Clostridia bacterium
TGAAAGCGTATTTGAGATGAGTAGTAAGTTTGGGAACACTCCGCTTGTTTTACAGTTTCATATAAAAGCGGACACTTTTTTGTGTCAATGCGGGTGGCACCGCGGGTTAAACATAAGTTGACTCGTCCCGGAAATATAGCGATATATTTCCGGGACTTTTATTTTTTTGCAGGAGGTATTTTTATGTACAGAACTCTATTCTGTAACGACATCCGTGATGAGCATATCGGTCAAACTGTTCAGCTTGCCGGCTGGGTTGACGTTGTGCGTGACCACGGCGGCGTTATCTTTATCGACCTTCGAGACTACACCGGTGTAACACAGGTTGTAATCCACAACGAAGCACTGGTGAAAGACGTAAACCGTGAAACCGTTATTTCTGTCAGCGGTGTTGTTTCAAAACGTGACGCTGAGACCTTTAACGATAAAATCGAAACCGGTACTGTTGAGCTTGTGGCTGACAGTCTGCAGGTTCTCGGCAAGAGCTTAAACAAGCTTCCCTTTGACGTTCGTGCTTCAAGAGGAAGTAAGGATGAGCTTCGTCTGAAATACCGCTATCTGGATTTAAGAAATCCCAAAAACCACGATAACCTGGTAAAACGTTCGCAAATTATCCGTCATTTAAGAAATAAAATGGAAGCCAAGGGCTTTTTGGATATGCAGACGCCTATCTTAACTGCATCTTCTCCCGAGGGTGCCAGAGACTTTTTGGTGCCCAGCCGTAAGCACCCCGGAAAGTTTTACGCTCTGCCCCAGGCACCGCAGCAGTTTAAACAGCTTTTAATGGTGTCCGGCTTTGACAGATATTTTCAGATTGCTCCCTGCTTCCGTGATGAAGATGCCCGAGCTGACCGTTCACCGGGTGAATTTTATCAGCTGGATTTTGAGATGGCGTTTGCCACTCAGGAAGAAGTTTTAGAGATTTGTGAAGACGTTATTTACGATACCTTTAAAACCTTCTCCGATAAAAAGATTACACCGAAGCCGTTCCGCCGCATTACCTATGCTGACGCCATGATGACGTACGGCTCCGATAAACCCGACCTTAGAAATCCCCTGCTGATTTGTGATTTAACAGACTTTTTCGCAGAAGTTGACTTCCCCGCCTTTAAGGGCAAGCCTGTTCGCGGTATTGTTGCCGGCTGTCAGGGTAAGTCTAAGAAATTCTTTGAAGACTCTTTAAAATTTGCAACCTCTCCCGAGGTTGGTCTTGGCGGACTGGGCTACATCACTTTAAAAGACGGTGCTTTCGCCGGCCCCATCGCCAAATTCTTAAGCGATGAAAAGAAAGCCGAAATTGTCAGCTTAACAGGTGTTAAAGAGGGCGAAACCCTATTCTTTATCTGTGACGATAAGAAAAACGACACTGAGAAAAAAGCCGGCATGATTCGTACCTGGCTGGCCAAAAAAGAACAGCTCGACTTAATCGATGAAGATGCTTTTGAATTCTGCTTCGTTGTGGACTTCCCCATGTATGAAAACGATGAAGAAACCGGCGAAACCATCTTCACACATAACCCCTTCTCCATGCCCCAGGGCGGTATGGAGGCTCTTACCTCGAAAGAACCCACCGAGATTTTAGCTTACCAGTATGACCTGGTTGGTAACGGTATTGAGCTTGCCTCCGGTGCTGTTCGTAACCATGATATTGATATTATGAAAAAGGCGTTTGAAATTGCTGGCTACTCCGAAGACGAGCTTAAAAAACGTTTCAATGCTTTGTATACTGCATTCCAGTACGGTGCTCCGCCCCATGCCGGTATGGCTCCGGGTATTGACCGTATCGTTATGCTGCTGACTGACGAGGAAAAGATTATCGATGTTATTGCCTTCCCCTTAAACGGTAATGCACAGGATTTACTGCTTGGTGCTCCCAGCAACGTTACCAATCAGCAGCTTGAAGATGTGCACCTGTTAGGCAGCACCAATGCTTTAGCACAACGTACAGTCGGTACTGCATCTTCCGCAAAACCGTCTCCCGGCAAGCGTTCTACGTTCTCAAA
>JAFQWH010000019.1 GCA_017407515.1 Clostridia bacterium
CTATGGAGAAAATGCTTGAAATTTTTGCAGAGGAATATGACTATATTTTCATCGATTCTCCGCCGATTAACATTGTAACGGACCCTGTTTCCATTGCAAAACTGATGACCGGTGCCGTGCTGGTTGTTCGTCAGAATTACACGACCAGCGACTCTTTGCGTCAGGCAATCAGTGCTTTGGAATTTGGTAACATTAAGATTTTAGGTTATATATTAAATAGTTCCGCTGATATGCGAGACTATACATACAACCGTTATAAATACAAGTATGGATACCGTTACGGTGGCAGACAGTATAGTTATCGTTATGGATATAAATATGGTTACGGTTCTCATCCGTATCGTTATGGCAGTTATCGGTCCAGCCATAATACTCACTCACATTCGACGAATGATGCAAAGTAATTTTCTATGATTCAGTGGTTCGGATGGGAGGAGAGTTTTAGTGGATTTGATTGATTTTCATGCTCATATCCTACCCGGAGTTGACGATGGAGCTAAGGATTTAGAAGAAACCCGTAAGCTCTTAGTGTCTCAAAAAATGCAGGGTGTAAGCAGGGTGGTTGCAACGCCCCATTACCTTAAGCATACCTCTATTTCAGAGTTTGTTAAACAACGTGATGCTGCTTTGGAACTGGTGAAAAACGAAATTCATGATGATGTTCCGCAGATTATTCCGGGCGCAGAAGTGGAACTTTATTATGGGTTTACAAGGAAAAGGCATTTGGAAAGGCTATGTATTCAAAATACAAATTATATTTTAATTGAGTTGCCTTTTGAGTTTTGGAATGAGTGGATTTACGAAGAGTTATATCAGCTTTCGGTTAAGCATAAGCTCAGACCGATTATTGCACATTTAGACCGATACATTACAACGGTGAGAAACTTGAAATTCGTTAATAAGCTTTTAGAGAAAGATGTTTTAATTCAGGTAAATGCCGGAGCGTTGCTGAGGTTTACATCGAGAAGCATTGTTAAAGAGTTTTGGAAAAGAGATGCTTTAACGATTTTAGGTTCTGACTGTCACGACAGCATTGGCAGAAAATGTGAACTGCTAAAAGCCTACACTGTTTTAAAGAAAAAGTTTGGCGAAGACGTCTTACAAAAAATATTAGAAAACGGTGAGAAAATCCTGAAAAACCAGGACATTTTCCGTTATTGATTCTGTTGAGGTTATGTATGTGGAAACGAGCAGTTTTATGGGTGGTAACCGTTTTATGGTGTGTGGTTATTTTTTGTTTTTCAGCACAACCGGCAGATAACTCTAATCAGGTGAGCGTCAAGGTTAGCGAAAAGGTTACCCATGCACTTTCTGAAACAGACGTTATGACAAAAACAAGTGCTTTGACGCCCGGGAAGATTCATTTTATGGTCCGTAAAACGGCTCATTTTATGCTGTACTTGGTTTTAGGAGCCTTGTTGATGGCATTAGGCAAAAGCTATTGGTTGCCCTTTGGACGTTCAGCTGTTATTTCCGTGGTTGTCTCAGTTTTATATGCTGCCGGTGATGAATGGCATCAATCCTTTATATCCGGTAGAAGCGGTCAGATTTCTGATGTTCTGCTGGACGGGTTGGGAGCATTCGTTGGTATTTTGTTGCTCAGCATAGGTATGTTCTATTTTAAAAATAAGATAAGAAAAAAATAAAAATCCTCTTTTTATGCCTAAGCAGTATGAGAAGAGGACTTTTTTATAGGAGAGAACGGTATGAATTATCAGGAGAGTATAGAGTATTTAACTACTTGTCAGTTGCTTGGCAGTAAACCCGGGCTTATAACTGTGACAGAGCTTCTGCGGCGGTTGGACAACCCCCAGGATAGTCTCCGTGTTATACATATTGCAGGAACTAACGGCAAAGGTTCGGTGGGGTGTTTTCTGCAGGCGGTTTTAAAAGAGGCAGGTCTGGGTGTCGGCTTTTTTACTTCTCCCTATTTGTTTTGTCATCGGGAGATGATTCAGTTAAACGGGGAAGATATTTCAGAAAAGGATTTTGCAGCAATTCTTACCGTTGTACGGAGCCATGCAGATGCCATGGAGGAAAATGGTTTTGCTCATCCTACGGAATTTGAAATTTTGACGGCTGCGGCATATTTATTTTTCGTTGAAAAACATTGCGATTATGTGATTATGGAAGCCGGTATGGGTGGCGAGAAAGACGCAACAAACGTGATGAAGCAGACAGAGGTTTCTGTTTTGACTCGCATTGATTATGACCATATACAGTTTTTGGGCAATACGTTAACGGAAATTACTCGTGAAAAATGCGGTATTTTTCGTTCCGGCTGTCCGGCAGTTATCTATCCTTGCCAGGAAACAGAAACTCTTTTAACAATTCAAAAAGAGGCAGAAAAACGGGGAGCTTCCTTGGTCATGCCTCTGCGTGATGCTGTTATCATTGAAAAAAACGATGATGAGGGTAACGTTTTTTCCTATGGAAAACTGAAACATCTTGCAATCGCTATGTGCGGAAAACATCAGGTTTATAATGCAGTAACGGCGTTGGCGGTTCTTTTGGTGCTGCGGCAAAAGGGAGCAGATATTTCTGATGATGCCATATATCGTGGGTTTTTACACGCCCGCTGGGCAGGGCGGTTTGAGTTGCTTTCTAAACAACCGCCGGTGCTTTTAGACGGAGCCCATAATTTAAACGGGGCAAAGGCTTTTGCGGATGCGGTCTTGACGAGTTTTCCCCGGCAGTCCTTTATTGGCGTTGTGGGTATGCTCAGGGATAAAGATTTTAAAGCCTCGCTTTCTGAATTTGCAAAGGTATGTGATTCTCTGATTTTAACAGAGGTGCCAAACCCCAGATCAGCCAAGGCGGAGGAACTGCTTTTGGCGGCGGAAACGATGGGAATTCCTGCTGTGGCAGTGCCGAACCCCGAGGAGGCAGTTTTGCAGGCGTTCCGGGATAAACAGGAGGGGCAAGGGGTGCTTTGTGTCGGCTCTTTATATGCTTTGCCGATATTTAAGACTACTTGTCAAAAAGTAGTCCATATTGACGAAAGTTGCTAGGTGTGCTATAATCAAAACAAATGGAGGGGATATTATGAAATGCTCAAAATGCGGGAATACCATTAAAGATACGGATAAGTTCTGTCCGTATTGTGGTAATAATTCCTTAGGTTCCGGCAACAACAAACAAAGTAAGAAAATTATGAAAAAACCAAAGTTGATGATTCCTATTATTTCTTTAATCTTATCGGTAGTCATGTTTGCCGGTTCTGTAACAGGCTGGGCATTTTCTGCCTTTTCAAAAACAGAGGCAGCATCAGATGTTAAAACTGACGGGAAGGTGGTTTCTGATGCGTCATCTGAAACTCAGTACGACAAAGATACAATAGAGAAAAAACAACCGGACGTATCCGGACTGGTATCTGCTACACCGAACGAAACAGGTGCAAAAGCTGTTCGTCAGGAGCTTTCTACCATTAAAAGTTCTGTTGACCAGGCGTTAGCAGAGGTAACCGCCAGATATCCGGAAGTGACAGAGGAAACGCAACGGTATTATGTGAACGCGGCAGCAAGAGCCGGCAGTCAGCTTCGTAGCAATAGCACCATTGATGGGTACTATACAGCATCGGATAATGTTATTTTTGACTTGAAGTATGGCGGATATTACGTATATGCTCCCCATGTTGACGGTTATAACAGCGGTGGCATTCCGGAACTTAAAATTTCAACATTTCAGCCTACTTATACTACCGGACAGTATGATAACTGCGTGCAGTATCGGGATTATGTAGATAATGGGGCAAAGATACTGGAAAGCAATCTTTCACCTTATGTTTTCAATGCCGGTGGTGGCAACGATGCGGATTATAACGACAGTGAGGTTGATGCTGTAAGCAGTGCCGGTCTCGGAGCATACAGTGTAATCCTTTGGGACGGTCACGGTTGCTATAACAGTCATTTCGGTTCTTTAATGTGCTTAGGGGAAAAAAGAACCGAACAAACCGATGCCAAATACCATGATCTTTTAATGTCCGGTGATTTACTTTATGGTGATGATACATATTTTATCGGGCCGGATTTTATTAAAAACAGAATTCCGGACGGGGCTCTGGACAATAGTGTTATTTATATTGGTACCTGTTCCGGTGGCTATGGTGGTTCTTTGCCTAATGCTTTGTTGGCTAAAGGTGCAGAGGCTGTTTACGCTGCGGATAATTCTATTCGCACGGTATACAATGCCAAAATGACGCAATCTATTTGCGAGGGCCTTACTCAGAAAAATTCCGATGGTTCTCTTTACAATGTGGAACAGGCCTTGGAATATGCAAAACGTCAAAACGGTGAAACAGACGGCAGTGCAAAAAATACCAGGGTTAGATTATTTACGAACAATAAGGAATTTGCCCTTGATTGGTATGAAGATCATATCATTTCAGAACGAGATATTGTTCTGGTTTTAGATATGTCGGGCAGTATGCATGGAACACCCCTTGACGAAACCAAAAAGGCGGCGAAGCAATTTGTAGAAACTGTTTTGGTAGACAATGTCAGAATTGGTGTTGTTACTTATGATGATACGGCAACGGTTCTTTCTGACTTTTCAATGCGTAAACAAACGCTGATTTCACAAATTGATTCCATTCGGTCAGGTGGTAGCACTAACATTGATGCTGCCTTGCAGGAAGCAGAGTCTATGCTCGATAAAAGTAAAGCGAAGAAGAAGATTATCGTGCTGATGTCTGACGGTGTGCCCAATAGCGGCCGTGTGGATAGTCAGCTTGTGGATTATGCGGATACAATCAAATCAAAAGGCGTTTATTTATATACGTTAGGCTTTTTCAATTCTCTGAGCGGTAGCTCCAAGGCCAGAGCACAACAGCTTATGGGTGACCTTGCAACAGAAGGATACCATTATGAGGTTGATGATGCTGATAACTTGGTTTATTTCTTTGGCGATATTGCAGACTTAATCAGCGGACAAAAGTATATTTATATTGAAATTGCCTGCCCGGTTAATGTTAAGGTTACTAAAGACGGAGAAACTCTTAACTCTGCTGATTCAAAAATGAATACCCGTACTTCCTTTGGTGTACTTTCCTTTGAGGCGGCTGAGAACACCGATGAGGACAACTCAGAGGACGGTAGCACCAAAAAGATTTTACGTTTAAAAGACGGTATGGAATATGATATTGAAATCGAGGGTACCGGTAAGGGTAAAATGGATTATACTATTCAGTACATGGATGAAAAAGGTGATTATACAGATAAGCGTACTTTCAGCAATATTAAAATTACTAATTCCACAGCTATTTCAACTGTAGCGGCATCTGCCAGAAACAGTACTGTTTTAAACGTCGATGAAGATGGCGACGGACGGTATGATATTACTTATAAGGCTGAAAAGAACGGAAAAGGCAGAGAAGTCAGCAAGGTTTTACAAACGGTTCTGTTTTATGTAGCAATCATCTGTTTTGTTTGGATTTTTGCATCTATTGTCTTTTTGGTTATTCAGGTTAAGAGAAGAGAAAAATATTTAGCACAAACAAAGGTTGCGTAGTAACTAAAAAGCTTTGACAAAATAACTATATTTTGTCAAAGCTTTTTTTGGCTTCCAAATTATTCTTTACATAAAAATTCCTTGGTTGCACAAAATAGCATTGTAATTCAAATCCAAAGGAGTTTTTAGTCAATGAAAGCCACAGGCATTGTAAGACGAATTGACGACCTTGGCCGCGTTGTAATTCCGAAAGAAATCCGCAGAACCATGAGAATCCGTGAGGGCGACCCATTAGAGATTTATACAGACCGCGACGGAGAAGTGATTTTCAAAAAATATTCTCCCATAGGTGAATTGGGAGATTTTGCATCAGAGTACGCAGAAACCCTGTCCAAAACCAGTGGACACCCTACCTGTATTACAGATAAAGATAACATTATTGCCGTTTCGGGAGTACCGAAACGAGAACTTTCCGAGAAAAAGGTGAGTCCTGAGCTTGAAAAAATGATGGAGGATAAATCCACCTTTGTTTTAAAACGGGGCGACGAGAAAAAGATAAACGTCATTGAGGGTAGTGAAAAATATACTGCCGGGGTAGTTGTGCCCATTATTTCCGAGGGGGATACCATTGGTTCGGTTGTTTTCTTTTCTAATGAAGCAATGCCCCAGATGGGCGAGGTTGAGGAAAAGCTGGCACAGTCGGCGGCAGGATTTTTAGGCAGACATATGGAACAGTAACAAAAACGCTTGCAGAGGTATCAATCTGCAAGCGTTTTTTAATTTAAAAATATCCTTTATATTTGATTTTTAGTGTACTGCCCGGGAACAGATATTCGTATAAATCAATCAGATAATCGTCTGTCATGCTGGCGATATAATCCACCACAATTTGATTAGGTTCATTTTCCTCGTAGGGCATTGTGCGGGTATAGTGTGCCTGATTGACGTAATCAATATGGTGCGTGAAAACAGGAGAGTTTTTGTTTTGACTTTTAAGGTCCTGCAAGAGCTTTTCGTACAGCTTACGCATCATAGGCTTTACAACGGTTTGCGTTGTTTGAGCAACGGTTTCTTGCAGGTAAATCTGCTCGTAATTATCAGCTTTGGCTTTCTTTAAGGCTTCAAAATGGTCTGCATCCATTTTGATATAGGGTTTTCCGTAGCTGTTTTCAATGATATTCACCGTCATGTTGTTAATGATTTGTGCGTTATAGACACCAATGGTACTGTCAGCAAAGCTGTCGGCGTCAGCTATATGGGCACGCTCGGCGTCCTGGCGGTCTTTGCCGAGGTAGGCTATGATGTCTGAAATACGCATAACACAACCTTCTAAGGTTGAGGGAATCAGCTTTTTAACATTGGATTTATCTAAGTAGCAGGCTTCTATTTGTTTGTCAAACGCATCGAAACTATTGAGAGGCTGAGGGTGGTATGTACCGAGCTCGTTTTCTCCGTCATGGGAGGCGATGCCGCTGAGTGTTTGAAGACTGATGTTATAGGGAAAAATGCCGTCCAGCACTCTGACAGAGTGAATGTTATGAGAAAAATGCCTAGCGTTATGTTCCAGCAGCAGTTCGTCTAAAATGTACTCTCCGGCGTGGCCGAATGGAGTATGGCCAATGTCGTGACCTAAGGCGATTGCCTCGATTAAATCCAGGTTCAGGTTCAAAGCCTTACCGATGGTACGGGCAACACGGGACACAAGCTGCACGTGCAGACCGCGACGAGTGAGGTCATCATTTTTATAAAAAGAAAAGACCTGAGTTTTATCGGCGTAGCGGTTATAGTAGGGAGAGTGCATAATTTTATCAATATCCCGGATAAAAGGCGGACGCAGGAGAGATGCCTTGTCACGGTCAGGGTTTCGGCGTATTACGTCATTTTCGCAAAAGCCAAAGGCAGGCAGAGTGTTTTGTTCTCTGTCTGTCAGGATACGTTCTTCCATTTCGGGGGAGAGGCTTTCGTATTTCAGCATGGAATCACCACTTTTCAGGAAGTATTAACATTAGTATATCATGTTTTTTTGTATTTTTCAAATTAAAAGGCTGTGACATTTCGTCACAGCCTTTATGTTATTTATGCTGTTACTGTATTTTTTGCGTCGTGGAGGTTAAATCTTTCCACGGCGTTTTCACGCATTTTGTATTTTAAGATTTTACCTGCGGCGTTCATGGGGAAGGAATCCACAAAGTCAACATAGCGAGGTGTTTTGTGCTTTGCCATATGGTCACGGACGAATGTCTTTAACTCATCTTCAGTCATGGTTTCGTCTTCTTTTAAGATAACGCAGGCACAAATTTCTTCACCGTACTGCTTATCGGGTACGCCGATGACCTGAACGTCTGATACCTTGGGGTGAGTATAGATAAAGTCTTCAATTTCTTTGGGGTACAGGTTTTCACCGCCACGGATAATCATATCCTTAATTCTACCGGTAATTTTGTAGTTACCGTCAGGCAGGCGGCGAGCTAAGTCACCGGTGTGAAGCCAGCCGTCTTCATCAATGACAGCGGCGGTGGCTGCCGGCATTTTGTAGTAGCCTTTCATAACGTTGTAGCCACGGGCAACAAATTCGCCGTCAACGTTATCAGGCAGGTCTTCACCGGTTTCGGGGTCAACAATTTTACATTCAACGCCGGGCAGGTTTCTGCCGACGGTGTTAACGCGAACCTCTAAGGGGTCATCCACACGGCTTTGGGTACAGCCGGGAGAAGCCTCGGTCTGACCGTAAACGATGGAGATCTGGCTCATGTTCATTTTGTCAACCACATCCTGCATAACCTTGACAGGGCAGGGGCTGCCTGCCATAATGCCGGTACGCATTTGTGAGAAATCGGTCTTTTCAAAATCTTCATGCTCAAGTAGTGCAATAAACATAGTGGGTACGCCGTTGAAGCAGGTGATTTTTTCTTTGTTGATGCACTCGAGTGCCTGTTTGGGTCTGAAGTAAGGCAGAGGAGACATAGTTGCACCGTGAGTCATACAAGCGGTCATAGAAAGGACCATACCGAAGCAATGGAACATAGGCACCTGAATCATCATACGGTCTGCTGTGGATAAATCTAAGCAGTCACCAATATTCTTACCGTTGTTGACTACGTTATAGTGAGTCAACATAACACCCTTGGGAAAACCGGTGGTGCCGGAAGTGTACTGCATATTGCACACATCATGGCGGTTAATCATAGCTGCACGCTGGAACACCAATTCAACCGGGGTTTGCTCTGCTTTTGCCATAGCCTCGTCCCAGGTCAGGCAACCGGGCTGACAGGAGTCAGTGGTGATGACATTTCTCAGGAAGGGAAGCTTCTGGCAATGGAGAGGCTTGTGGGGATCGTGGTCAGCCAGTTCCGGACATAATTCTTTGATGATGGCTACATAGTCAGAGTCCTTATAGCCATCTACCATAACAAGGGTATGAGTATCAGACTGGCGGAGCAAGTATTCTGCTTCGTGAATTTTATAAGCGGTGTTGACCGTAACCAGTACGGCACCGATTTTAACCGTTGCCCAGAAGGTAATAAACCACTGGGGCACATTGGTTGCCCAAACGGCGACCTTATCGCCTTTTTTAACGCCCAGGGTGATTAACGCACGGGCGACGGTGTCAACATCTTCGCGGAATTCGGCATAGGTACGGGTATAATCTAACGTTGTATAGCGGAATGCATACTGGTCAGGGAACGTTTCTGCCATCTGGTCTAAGAGCTGGGGGAAGGTTAAATCAATAAGGCTTTCTTTTTCCCAAATATAGTATCCGGTTTTTGCGTTGTTTTGCTGCAAGACCTGCTTCACAACGTTTTTCTGCGTATATTTGCTGATATAATGTACAAAATTGGGGAACACGATGCCGGCGTTTTGAAGCTCAGGTGCCCAACGTTTTACCCATTCTAAGGAAACATAACCATCATAGTTAATAGAGGAAAGAGCCAGGAGCATTTCATCTAAAGGAAGATCGCCTTCGCCAACCATACGATAGGTAATATCGTTTTCTGTCACGACAGAATCCTTAATATGCACATGTTTGATATAAGCACCCAGGTTCTGAATGGTGGTGTCAGCACTTTCGCCCATAACACGATAGGGGTGGTGCATATCCCACAGGGCACCGACCGCATCACTGGGGATTTTTTCTAAGAGTGAACGCAGACGGTTTGTGTCGGCATAGACACCGTTGGTTTCAATCAGCAGTGTGACGCCGGCAGCTTCAGCCCTGGGAATTAAAGCCAGAAGCTGGTTTAAAACAATCTCATCAGAGACTTCGCCCTCAGGGGCGATGCTGCGGTCTGCCAGGACACGGATATAGGGAGTGCCTAACTTTTCAGCAAGGTCAATATACTGCATGAGCTCTGCTTTGTTAGCTTCAGCATTGTCAGCATCTTTTAAACAACAGTCAGAAGACAGGCAGGGGATTTCAAGACGTAGAGATTGTAGCTTTTTAATGGTTGCAGGTAGGTTTTTGGCAGTAAAAGGTAGGGCGGTTACGGCGTTAATGGAATCGCCGATACCACGGATTTCAATACCGTCAAAGCCTAAGTCCTTTGCCATGGTGTAAAGGTCGGTCCATGAAAAGTCAGGACAGCCTAAAGTTGAAAAAGCTATTTTCATGTCTATATTCCTCCTAGCGGGCAAGAGCCCTCAAAAAACGTATTGAAAAAATTGTATCATTTTTTTCGTTGTTTGTCAATATCCGGGGTATGAAAAAAGGACCGGCAAAGCCAGTCCTTTTGGGTATTTTTGCTGTTTTTTGAATGAAATTATTTCTTAAGCTTAATAACTTCTTTCACGTTTTCTGCTATGTTTTTAGCAGTCAGTCCGTATTCCTCTAAGAGGATAGCGGGCTTGCCGGATTTACCGAACTTATCCTGTGTACCAACGCGACGCATGGGAACAGGCAGGTTTTCGCAAAGAACTTCAGCAACAGCGGATCCTAAGCCACCGATAACGTTGTGCTCTTCAGCAGTAACAATTGCACCGGTTTCTTTAGCTGCCTTGATCAGAATGTCTTTGTCAATCGGCTTAATGGTATGGATATTGATAACGCGAGCGTTGATGCCCTCTTCAGCTAAGATTTTCTTAGCTTCTAATGCTTCGGGAACCATCAGACCGGTTGCAACGATGGTTGCATCAGTACCGGCTTCCAGCTCTACGCCCTTACCCAGTTCAAACTTATAAGTAGCACGGTCAAACAGTTCAGGAACTGCCAGACGACCAAAACGCAGATAAACGGGACCCTGATGCTTGATAGCAGCTTCAACAGCTAAGATTGCTTCAGTTGCATCAGCAGGGTTGATAATTGTCATGTTAGGAATGGTACGCATAATACCAATATCCTCTAAGCACTGGTGAGACGCACCGTCTTCACCAACGGAGATACCGGCGTGAGTTGCACCAATTTTAACGTTTAAGTTAGGATAACCGATGGAGTTTCTAACCTGTTCGAAAGCTCTGCCTGCTGCAAACATAGCAAAGGAGCTTGCGAAAACAGTTTTGCCGCAAGTAGCAAGACCTGCTGCTGTGGTCATCATGCTTGCTTCTGCGATACCGGCGTTAAAGAAACGCTCGGGGAATTTCTTTTTGAATGTATCAGTCTTGGTAGATTTGGAAAGGTCAGCATCTAATACAACGATATCATATTTTTCGCCGAACTCAGCCAGAGCCAGACCGTAAGCTTCTCTTGTTGCAATCTTACCCATTACGCTTCTACCTCCAGTTCTTTGATTTGTGCTTCAAGCTCAGCGATTGCCTGGTTGTACTGCTCTTCGTTAGGAGCAGAGCCATGCCAGCCAGCCTGATTTTCCATGAAGGAAACGCCTTTACCCTTAACGCTCTTCATGATGATAACGCTGGGCTTACCTTTAACGGATTTAGCTTCGCAAATAGCGTTATACAGAGCTTCGGGATCGTGTGCATCAGTTACGATAACGTTCCAGTTGAATGCCTTGAACTTTTCGTCAATCGGCAGGGGATTCATAACCTTAGTGATGTCACCGTCAATCTGCAGACCGTTAAAGTCAACAATTGCAGTTAAGTTATCAAGGTTATAATGAGCTGCAAACATAGCAGCTTCCCAAACCTGACCTTCTTCCAGCTCACCGTCACCCAAGATGGAGTATACACGGTAATCCTTATTGTCAATTTTACCAGCCAGAGCCATGCCGTTAGCGGCACAGATGCCCTGACCCAGAGAACCTGTGGACATATCAACACCGGGAACACCCTTCATATC
>JAFQWH010000020.1 GCA_017407515.1 Clostridia bacterium
GTAATTTACATGGCGGGCAGAAAGTTCGGGACTGACGGATCTGAGTGGCAGACCTGGGCTATGAACTCTACCTTGCCGGCTTTTGTTGCCGAGAAGTTTAAAACGTCTAACTTTGTTGTTTTTTCTTCCGGCAATATTTATCCCATCGTGCCTCTGTCTTCCGGCGGTTGTACGGAACAGGACAAGGTTGGCCCGATTGGTGAATATGCTATGAGTTGTCTGGCACGTGAACGTGCTTTTGAATATGCGGCAAACCATTACGGTGCTAATGTGTTTATTTACCGCTTAAACTTTGCTGTTGACCTTCGTTACGGCGTTTTGTATGACATGGCAGAAAAGATTATGAGCGGAACACCTATTGATATTACAACGCCGGCGTTAAACTGCATCTGGCAGGGCAGTGCTAACGAAATTGCTATTCGCGGTTTGTTGCACGCAACAGCTCCGGCAACTATTATGAACGTAACCGGTCCTGAAACCGTTTCTATTGCCAAAGCTGCAAAAATGCTGGCGGAATATTTGGGCAAGGAAGCAATTTTTGAAGGTACACCGGGAACTGATGCTTATTTAAACGATGCCTCTTTAGCTATGGAGACCTTTGGCTATCCTGCGGTCAGCATTAAAACTTTAATTCGCTGGCAGGCAGAATGGATTTTAGATGGTGGCCGTTCCTTAGGCAAGCCCACCCATTTTGAAGAGAGAAAGGGTAGCTATTAAGCGTTAGAGGTGAAGAGAATGGACAGACACATTGAAGCTTTAAAAATACTGGCAAAGGGCACCGTCATTCCGGCAACCCCCCTAGCTTTAGACGAAAACAGACAGTTTGACGAGGCACAGCAGCGTCTTTTAACCCGATATTATTTAGAGGCAGGTTCCGGCGGTATTGCAACAGCGGTACACAGTACCCAGTTTGAAATCCGTGACCCGGAAGTTAACCTGTTTGAAACAGTGATTCAAACTGTTTCTGATGAAATTTCAAAGTTTGAAGCCGAAACAGGCAAGGTAGTTGCAAAAATTTGCGGCGTTTGCGGTAAGGCAGACCAGGCCGTTCGTGAGGCTAACATAGCAAAAGGCTTTGGCTATGATGCTGTGCTGTTGAGTCCCGGCGGGTTAAAGGATTTATCTGAGGCAGACATGATTGAGCGTACAAAAGCTGTTTCCGCTGTTATGCCCGTCATTGGCTTTTATCTCCAGCCCTCAGTTGGCGGCAGAGTGTTCAGCTATTCCTATTGGGAACAGATTTGCGAAATTCCCAATGTGATTGCAATTAAATGTGCTCCCTTTAACCGGTATCTGACTCATGATGTTGTCCGTGCCTGTGCACTTTCGTCCCGTGCAGACGAAATTACGCTGTATACCGGTAATGATGACAACATTGTTTGTGATCTTTTAACCGAGTACAAATTTACAAAGAACGGTAAAACCGTTACCAAGCGTTTCTCCGGCGGTCTTTTGGGCCATTGGTGCGTTTGGACAAAAGCAGTTGTGGATATGTTCCCCAAACTGCAGAATCAGACTGTGACACCGGAGCTTATGACGTTAGCGGCGGAGATTACCGATGCTAATGCGGTTGTGTTTGATGCGGCACATAACTTTGCCGGCTGTATTCCCGGGATTCACGAAATTTTAAGACGCCAGGGGCTCTTAAAGGGCATTTGGTGCCTGAATCCCGATGAGGTGCTATCTCCCGGCCAGGCTGAAGAAATTGACAGAATTTACGAAATGTATCCGCATCTTTCTGATGATGCTTTTGTAGCAGAATTTTTAAAACGTCATAACTAAATTGGGGAGTGGTAGAAATGTTCCGTATTGGTATGTTAGGCTCGGACGGCGGCGGAAAGGGCGGCCATGCTATCGCGTTTACCAAGCTGTTAAACAGCGGTGATTATGATACAAAAGTGGTTGGCATTTGCGGCGATAATCCTGAGGAGACAAAAGAACTGGCAGAAACAGCTGCTATTTCGCTGATTGCAGAAAAACCGGAAGAGTTACTGGACAAGGTTGATGCAGTTTGCGTTATGCCCAGAGACGGCAACCGGCATTTATACTATGCAATGCCCTTTGCAAAAGCCGGTATTCCTATTTTTATTGATAAACCTTTTACCTGTACGGTGGAGGACGCTAAGATTTTGGCAGATGCGGCCAAAGAGAACGGTGCCCTTCTTTGCGGCGGGACATCTGTTAAATATGCCGCGGTGTTTAAAGAGTTACAAGCATTGGTTTCTGAAAAAAACGTTACATCGGGCTATTTCAGCTTTCCCATAACCCTACACAGCCAGTGGGGCGGTATGCATTTTTATTCCCATCATTTAATTGAGGAAATGTTGCAGGTTTTTGGACTAAAAATTCAATCCGTAACAGCTGTTCAGGTGGGGGACAACTTGGTTGTTGTAGCAAAATACCCCGATTTCCCCGTGATTATGAACTATGCCTCCAGTTACGGCGGCGTTCATGCCGGTGCATACTTTAATGACGAAACAAGTTTTTTACAAGAGGTTAACCTAGATGGCGGATACAGACGCCAATGTGAAGCCTTTATAGAAACTTTGAAAACCGGAAAGGGTGACGACCCGGATTATTATGTTCTGGCGGTAAAAATCAGTAATGCTATCTGCAAGGCGATGGACGAAAACCGAGAAGTTTTTATAAATGAAATGTAATACAAAAATTATGCGATAGTTGTGTGGTTCGGTAAAGGTTAACCGATGAACAGATAAGTAAGTAAAACTTACAGAGGAAGAGAATTCATTTTCAAAAAAGAAAGTATAGTCCAAATAAACTGCCTAAAAGCCTTCCCCTTGAGGGGAAGGTGGCAAAACCATAGGTTTTGGCGGATGAGGTGTAGAAAATTCGAAGTATTTTCGTACCTGCTGCCCTGCCGGACGGGCCTACTTTTGAATGCAAAAGTAGCAAAACATGGGGGATTTCGATTCTCCCTCATACCCCCTTAAAACGACACAGGGGCTCTGCCCCTGGACCCCTTTACACAGATGAAATATCAATACTCATTTGTATGCCCTTAAATAAAAAAATCCCTCCGTTATACGGAGGGATTTTTTATGTTTTTATTTCAGCTTTTCTTCCAGGAGGGATTTGATAACGGCAGGGTCGCCTGCACCCTTTAATTCTTTCATACAAGCACCAAAGAGAGCCTGAATGGCTTTTACTTTACCGTTTTTGTAGTCTGTAACAGACTGGGAGTTTTCAGCAATCACTTTGTCAATAACAGCTTCAACCTGGGAAGAATCTACCTTTTTGTCAAGACCCTTTTCTTTGCAGTAGGCCACAGGGTCAACGCCCTCTTCAACCATCGCAATCAGAATCTTCTTGGCTGCACCGCGGTTAATATCACCCTTTTCAACCATCTGCATTACAGCAAAAAGGTCATCTGCAGTCATAGCCAGGTCATTTAAGGTCTTGCCGTCTTTTCTCAAAATACCTGCACAGTCTGTTAATATCCAGGCGGCAGCATCTTTGGCGTTAGCACCCTTTGCCACCAGTTCATCAAGCAGAGAGCTTATTTTGTGGTTGGAAATCAGCATATCAATTTCCTTGTCGGAAATTCCTGCAGCACGGTAATCTTCAGCTTTTTCATCAACAGCAGCAGGCTTGTTGGCTTTGATTTTCTCAAGCCATTCGTCATCGATGATAATGGGCATCAGGTTTGCGTCGGGGAAGTAGCGGTAGTCTGCCTCTGTTTCCTTATTACGCATTGCAAAGGTTTTGCCGGAGGCGTCATCAAAACGTCTGGTTTCCTGCACCAGTTCTTCAGTTTCGAACTCTAAAGCGTCCATGTGACGCTGTGCTTCGTAGCGAATGGCTTTTTCAATGGCTTCAAAGGAGCTCATGTTTTTAATTTCGGTACGAACACCGAATTCTTCGCTGCCTTCGGGACGAACGGAAATGTTAACGTCGCAACGCATAGCACCTTCTTCACATTCGGAGATGCCACCGGAACGGAACATAGACTTTAATTTGTTTAAGTAGGTTACAACTTCTTCAGCACTGCGGAAGTCAGGCTGGGTAACAATTTCAATCAGCGGTACGCTGGTACGGTTAAAGTCAACATAAGAATACTTACCGCTGTGAACCAGCTTGCCGGCGTCTTCTTCCATGTGGATCTGCTTAATGCGAATGTCGCGGCTGCCGGCAGATGTCTTCAAGGTTACACAGCCGTTTGTACAAATGGGGTGGTTAATTTGTGTAATCTGATAAGCACAGGGCAGGTCGGGGTAGTAGTAATTCTTCTTATCAAAGGTGGTGTATTTGTTAATATCACAGTTCAGCATTAGGCCGGCAGTTACGGCAAGCTCTACAACGTGCTTGTTCATCACGGGGAGCATACCGGGCATACCGCTGCAGGCAGGACATACACAATCGTTAGGTTCGTTTGCGGCAGAGTGACCACCGCAGGAACAGAATATTTTTGATTCGGTGCTGAGCTCAACGTGAGTTTCAAGACCGATAACCAGTTCGTAATTCATCTTATTTGCCCTCCTTTTCTACGCAGGCAGCCAGGCTCAGAAGCGTACTTTCGCCAAAATGCTTACCCATAAGCTGAACGCCGCCGGAAACCATAGCAGGAACACCGATGAGGTTTGCTAAAGCCGTGAAAACGGATTCTTCAAAAACCTTACCGAAGGCTTCGTGAATATCATAGCTTTCGTAGGCGGTTTTACTGCAAACCGGTGTTAAAACAGCGTCATAGCTTTCCATCAGCTTTTCAAAGGTTTCAAACAGTACCCGGCGAACCTTTAAGGACTTATCATAGCAGTCTTTATAACGATTTTTGGAAAGCACATCGGAACCGTAGAGAATAACAGCCTTAGTCAGGAAGTTAAAGCCTTCTGTTCTGGAGTTTACATACAGCTCGTCAATGTTTTTGTATTCTTTTGCACGGTGACCGTATTTAACGCCGTCATAACGGGAAACGTTGTTACAGGTCTCAGCGGTCATCAAAATCTGCCATGCGGTATTTGCGGTGTCAAAAATATCACAGGAGATTTCAGTAACCGTAACACCCTTTGCACGAAGACCGTCAGCAAAAGCGTTGATGCGTGCTTTCGTTTCCTCATCTGCTTTTTCTAAAAGCTCTTTAACGATGGCAACCTTTTTGCCGGAAACATAAGAAATCGTATAACCGTAGGATTCATTTTTCAGGCTAGTGCCGTCTTTTTCGTCATGGCCTGCAATTGTCTCCATAATCTCCTTAACGCCCTTAGCGTCAGGGGCATATACGCCCACCTGTTCGCCGGAAGCGGCACAGGAAATAACGCCGTAGCGGGAAACAGTGCCATAGGTGGGTTTTAAAAAGTCTACGCAGGAGAGAGCTGCAGCACGTCTTGTGCTGCCGTTCATGTCAACGCCCAGGGCGGCTTTAACCTCGCCCTTTTTAACAAGCTCTGCTGCGGCACCTTTTAAGGCAGCCTCTGCTTCTGCATAGTGAGAAAATTCACCTACAAGGTCAAGACCAAATTCGCCTACATGGGTTTTGCCCGAAACTTTGTAGCCTTTGCTTTCGAGGCGGGTAACAGCTTCGGCACTAAACAGCGGCTTAAAACCCTCTAAGATTTTTGAGCCTGCGGAGGCTTCTAAGTCTTTTACTAAAATTGTATCATCAACGGCAATGTTGCCGTTGTCGCATTTTGTATTATAGTATTTAATCAATCGCACCTCACTTTACAAGTCTGGGTACTTGCCAGCTGTCTTCAATACGCTCGGGAGCACCTTCTAAAAGGCTTTCTCTTGTAAAGGGCTGACGCCGTACGTCTTCACGCAAAACGTTGGTCATGGGCAGAACGTGTACCATGGGTTCAACGCCATCTGTGTCTGTCTTTGCCAGAATGGCTTCTTTTTCGTTCATGGTGCGGAAAATGTTCTGCATCACGGCTTCTTCCGAGTCGCTTAATGCAAGCTGGTTCAGCTGCTGAGCGTTGGAGAAGGTGGAGCGCTTTCCGGCAGACTGCTTAGCCGGA
>JAFQWH010000021.1 GCA_017407515.1 Clostridia bacterium
CCAGACGGTGACAATTCGGTTCAAGGAAAAGCCGAACCTTACATTGTTAAAAGAAGCCGCCGGTAAAATTCGTCCCGAAAAAATTGATAATTTAACCTACCGTGTAACCATTCCGGCTGCAGGCTTTGCTATCTTTAGTTTCTGACATAAGAACAACATACCTTTGGATGTATTCTTTAGGGTATAGAAAAAAGCTTGAGTTTCCATTTCTTTGGAAATTCAAGCTTTTTTGATTTTCTTTTCGTAATGTACAATTTTATTGTTTTGCCGTTTTCGGTTTTCTGATGTCGAATTTATAAATGGCAATCATAATAGAAAGGAAAGATAATCCGTCGCCAACAGCGGCTTCGTAGCTGCCTACGATACAGTTGTAAATCACCCACAAAATACAGGAGGGGAATGTAATCAGCCGGAGCAGACGTTCGTTTTTCATACCGTAAGAAACCGTTGAAAGCAGTTTAGCAATTAAGGGCAACAAGCTGAACCAACCGCCCCAGGAAAAAGCCGTAATCGTGACTAACAGCAGACAGAAAAAGAGGATAACCGGCAGGGTAGACCATTTTTTTTCGACAAATTTATAAAACAAATAATTTCGTGTGGAGGATACTAAATCCATCCAGGCACCGGTGTATGCACCTGGTACACGGAAATATCCACCCAAAACAAAATATTGAGTTGCAAAGAAAACGGTAGAGAGCCCTTTGCACAAAACGATATGCTTATGCCTTTTAAACTGAAAAGGAATTACGCCGGTAATAAGCCCTGCGATTCCCAGTATTCTAACCAGAATAGACATAATTCTAACAATCCTTTCTTTTCCTGACTTCACTATTATACAATGGTTTGCGGCAAATGTCAACCGGACGTAAATTTTAAAAAATATAGCAAAAATACATATTTCGTACGCAAATGTCTATGGACTTTTTGGTTATAATGGTATATACTTAAAATATCTATATACGAAAGGCAGGTGTCCGGTGATGAGCGGAAAAAAACAATGGTACATTGTTGACGGTTACCGTCCTTCCCCCCAGCCCGACCCCCAAGCAGACTATGTGGGACATGAAAGTGTTATGATTTTAAACACAAATGACCAGGACGCTCATGTTTTAATCAGTGTATACTTTGAAGATCGTGACCCGGTAGAGAACATTCCTTACCTGGTTCCGGCAAAGCGTATCCGTTGCTTTAAAACCGATGACAGTGAAGCGTTAGGTGGTCTTACAATCGGTGTCGGTGTTCAGTATTCCATGGAAATCAAAAGTGATGTGGGCGTTGTTGTGCAGTACGGACGTTTAGATGTACAGCAGTCCAACATGGCGTACATGGCACTGATGGCACAAAGCGAATAATTACAATGCCGCTGAAAAGGCAGCGAGATAAAGAGAGGAGAATTTTGTGATGTTAAACATTCCGTCTATTCCTAAAGAAGAGTTTAAAGAAAGAGTTGTTAAGGTTCAGAAAGCTATGAAGGAAGAGGGTTACGACCTGCTTCTGAGCTACGGTAACGAAGCAGAACCTCAGTATGTTCGTTATTTTTCAAACTACTGGCCGTCTTTTGAAACAGCCGGTGTTTTAATTCCCGCTGAGGGCGACCCGCTGCTTCTGATTGGTCCTGAAAGCTATACATACGCGTCAGACCGTTCTATGATTTCTGAAATCTGCCGCTTGAAGGCATTCAGAGAATCTTCTGAACCGGAATATCCCGGTCATAAGCTGGATACTTTTAACACCGTTTTTGAGCGTCTCTTAGGCGATAAGCCGGTTCGCCGTTTTGGTGTTGCCGGTCTGCCGCTCATGACCATTGGTGTTTATGAAGCGTTAGCTGAAGCGTTAAAGGTTTACGGCGATGTTAAAATTGAAAAAGCAGATGACGTTGTTAATAAAATTCGTATGAACAAGACCCCCAACGAACTGGCTTGTATGCGTGCGGCTGCTGAAATTACAGCGAAGACTTTTGACTATGTTTTAGAAAATATTCGTGTAGGTATGACCGAGCAGCAGGTTGTAGGTCTGGCTCTGGGTAAAATGCATGAACTGGGTGCTGAGAGAGAATCCTATCCTCTCTGGGTTTTAACCGGTAAGGGTTCAAACCAGGCTATCAGCCGTCCCCGTAACAAGAAGATTGAAAAAGGTGATATGACGTTTTTGCAGATTGGTGCCCGTGTTGACGGTTATGCTTCCAGTATCGGCCGTCCTGTTGTTTTTGGTAAGGCAACTGATGAACAGCGTGAGCTGATTGAAGTTGGCTACAAGGCTCAGGAAGCAGCAATCGGAATGCTGAAAGCCGGTGTTCCCGCTTGCGAAATCGCAAAACAGCACGTTAAGAACGTAACCGAATGGGGCTACGGCGACTGGCTCCTTTATGGACCTTTCCACGGTAACGGAACCATGGAGGGTGAAGCTCCCTGGATTGAAACCAGTGCAGACTTCTTACTGGAGGAAAACATGGCTTTCTGTGCTGACATTTTCTTAGGTTCTAAGGAGAAGGAAATTGGTCTTAGAATTGAAGACGTTGTAGTTGTTACAAAGGACGGCTCAGAAAACCTGACCAACTATCCCAGAAAGTTATTTGAAATTGACTGCTAATTAGCTACAACCTGTAAAAAAGGCAAGCCGGAAAGCTTGCCTTTTTTCTCTTTGTGTTTGCAGATGACAAAAAAGGACATTTTTCAGCAAAGACAGTCACAAAAAAATCAATAAAGTAACGTCTTTCGACTTGACGTTTTCAGAAATTTATGGTATGATTAGACATGAAGTTTTTTGAGTTATCGAGAAACAAATGTATGACATACTGTTAAAGGAGGACGAAACATGAAGTCAACGGGCATCGTTAGAAGAGTCGACGAATTGGGAAGAATTGTTTTACCCATTGAGTTACGGAGAACATTAGACATAGCAGAGAAAGACGCATTAGAAATCTATGTTGACGGCAACACGATTATTTTAAAGAAATATGAGCCTTCTTGTATTTTCTGCGGTAACTCCACAGATGTGTTTACCTTTAAAGGTAGAAACATTTGTCCCAAATGTAGGAGCGAATTAAAAGACTGAAACATGAATTTTAAAGCGGTTCTTTTTTAGAACCGCTTTTTCTTTTTGAAATAAAAAAAGAGCTTGCAACTTTCGTTGCAAGCTCTTATGTATTTCTTAGAATTTTTCTTTCATCCAAACGGGAATGTCAATGCCACCTTTATCGGAAGCAACATCCTCAGCTGCTTTTGCAGCTGTTCCGCCTGTTACACCGCCGGTGAACATAGGAGCAGAGAAGATACCTCTGTCTTTAGGAATACCTTCAAAACCGGTAGCGATAACAGTGATGATAATCTCGTCTTGCAGAGATTCGTCTAAAGCAGCACCGAAGATGATGTTTGCATTCGGGTCAGCAGCCTCAGTTACCAGTTCTGCAGCACTGTTGATTTCGAACAGACCCAGGTCAGAACCACCGGTGATGTTGATTAAGATACCTCTAGCACCGTCGATGGAGGTTTCAAGCAGCGGGCTCTGGATAGCTGCACGAACAGCTTCTTCAGCACGTTTTTCGCCGGAAGCACGGCCAACACCCATGTGAGCAATACCGGTGTTCTTCATGATTTTAACAACATCAGCAAAGTCTAAGTTGATGTAACCGGGGCCGGAGATTAAGTCGGAAATACCCTGAACACCCTGACGCAGTACATCATCAGCCATTTTGAATGCATCAACCAGCGTTGTGTGCTGATTGGAAATCTGCAACAGTCTATCGTTGGGAATAGTTACTAAAGCGTCAACTGAGTTTTTCAGTTCTGCAATACCTTCTTCAGCACGAGCCATTCTCTGGCGGCCTTCAAAAGCAAAGGGCTTGGTTACAATACCAACAGTTAAAATACCCATTTCTCTTGCAATGGATGCAACCATAGGAGCTGCACCGGTACCGGTACCGCCGCCCATACCTGCGGTTACGAAAACCATGTCGCTGCCGGCAATAGCCTGAGCAACTTCTTCACGGCTTTCTTCAGCTGCTTTCTGACCAACTTCCGGGTCAGCACCGGCACCAAGGCCTTTAGTCAGCTTTTCACCAATCTGGATTTTAACGGGTGCCTGGGACATATACAGGGCACGTTTGTCTGTGTTAACTGCAATAAAATCTACATTCTTTACACCGTAGTCAATCATTCTGTTAACAGCGTTGTTACCGCCGCCACCAACACCGACTACTTTAATTGTTTCCACACGGTTGTTTTTCAGTGCATCGTTATCGAATTCAATCACCTTTTGTTTCCTCCTCTTTGATTCGGAGGTTACACCCTCCGATCTTTATGTAAAATCAGTATGAGTTTATACGTTTATAATATAAGCTTTTTTTACATAAACCCACATTTATTATACTACTAAAATCTATTATAACATATTACAGTATGATTACACAAGTATAAATTTTCAATTACAGAACTTTTTTTTCAATTTTCCGCTAATTTGTGTCAAATAATGCCTTCTGATGGCTGAAAGATTTGTAAAAAGTCGGCTTCCGAAGACAAGTAGGGGTACCAAATACAAATCAACGCCCAAACGATTCCCAGTAAAGGTTAAAAGAGCGGCCAGTAGGCTGTTACATATAAACCCTGTAATAAAGGTATGCAGGTCGAAGCTTTTTTTGGTTGCTGCGGTTGCAGCACCAAGCACAGAGTCTAAGAGTGCCAGGATAATCATAGCCGCATACTGTGAAAAAGCCAGTGGAATATGATAGGGAAAGACAATACCTGCTAAAATACCTACAAGGGCACAAATTACAATAATCATTGCTTGTTTCCCTCCTCGTTCTGTTCAACGGCGGTTGCACTGGAGAAGTTAATAGCACCGTTGTACCGGGGGATTATCATTTCGGAGCTTGTAGAAACCTCGATGGGAAAGCCCCAGATTCTTAAATTATCAATTACGCCACCTTTTAAGTTCACGGCGGCTAACAACTGTTCTTTTTTGCCGATGGCTTTAACAACATAGGGAGGTGCCATTTTTGTATCGTTGACTAAAATGGTCGGTCCGACGCAGCGAATAGCAGTGGTGCTGACAATACGGCTACCATTGACGCAAACGGCTTCTGCACCGGCAGCATATAATTCATTCACAACCCGACGTACGTCCTCGTCGTGAATCAGGGTTTCGCCGGAAGACATTGAGGCATTGTCTATGTCCTTTAAAGTGACAGTAATGCCGGGCCCTTTTACATCCACAAAGCCGGCCATAATTTCAGCACGCTTTAATTGTTCTGACAGGAATTTTGAATACCCGTCATTTTGCTCAGCATCAGTACGGTATTGTGCAATATCGTTCCGGTAGGCTTCAATCTGCTTGTTTAAATCTTCGTTTACTGACCGTTCCCGTTGCAGTTCAATGACCAATTCATCAACACGCATATTTTTTAATTCTTTTTCTTCATTAAAAATGGTTATGCTTTTAAACTGCAATGTCAGTAAAAAAGTCAAAATCAAAACACCGATACCGGTAATGAGTTGTGTTTTATACTTTTTCATCACGGTTTCCCCTTTTTAATCGTTGCTTTCAGGTTCTTGTGATTCCGCTTGTGTATCTTCCTGTTTGGTCTCGCCGTTTTCACCGGTTGTACCGGCATCGTCTTCTCCTTCTTCGTCTTCCGGAATTTCCGGATCAGGGGAAGGTTTAGGAGGTTCAATGAATCCTGAAATCGTGCGTTCCGGGACGGTTAAGTCTATGTAAGCCCCTTCGCCACGGTGTGCCTGACCTAAAACTTCTTTGAAGAATGAAACAGTATATTCCAAATCTTCTGCATTTGAAACCTTGCCGAAAATAACCTTTGTTCCATCGTGTAAATAAAAATGTATATTAGCCAGGTTATCAAAATGACCGGAGCGGATTTCCGGCAACAGTCCTGCCCGGTTCAGCTCCTGAATGGTATTTATTATTATATCAAACTTACCGGTGTCTTGTACAGATATTTTTTCACGAATTTTGGCGTTTTTAATTTCCAAACCTGTCATATTCAGTAAATTCATACCCTCTACCGAGTCGGTAATTGCTAAAACCCGGCCGGCATCGTTGGTAACAACATACCCTGACTGATAGGAAAAATACATAACCGGCAGAGATTCTGTCACTTCAATCTTAATTTTAGAGGGAAGCACCCGACGGATTTTAACGGTTTCCAGCTCCGGAATCTGCAGAAGAGCTTTTTTTGCTTTGCCGGTGCTAATTTTGAACATATTCACATTTTGGGGAATGGCTGCTGTTTCTAGAATCTGTTCCGCAGAAATGGTGTTATTCCCCACAACTTCCACCTTTTTAATATTAAAAAAAGGCGTGAACAAGCAAATGCCGATAACAATTGCCATCAGCAGAAGCAAAAGAAGCACACGCCTTCTGATATAAACGCTTTTAAGCTTTTTTTTCTGTTTCGGTGTCAGCGATTCTTTCATTGGTAAAAGCCTTTCTTTTATCCCTTTATACCCGCTTAATGGAAGCACCTAATGC
>JAFQWH010000002.1 GCA_017407515.1 Clostridia bacterium
CGTCTAAATAACACACTGTTACATTTTCGGTGTAATCTAAAACGACAGCAAAGTCGTGGTACTCGTCTGCAGAAAAATAAGTCACATTGCCGGACTCAATCTTATCATTCATCAGCCAGTATTCGCTACCTACGTAAACCGCACCACCCTTGGCCTTATCGCTGTTGCTGGTGTTACCTAAAACCGCAAGAGGTACAGTAGTTGAGGCCCCACTTGGCTTCGTATACCAGATACCAAAATATGCAGAGGGATAACGTCCGGTGGCCGCTACGTAGCTATTGCCGTTATAGCCGCTTAAAGCCTTGATTTTTGCCTGAATGGAAAACTTTCCGCTATTAACCTTTCTGCTTTCATTCACATACCAAAGGGTTGAAGCTTTGCCATCTACCTGAGAAGCAAACACTTGGTTCTCCCCGTCTTTTCCGGGCCATGTACCGCCGGTGGAAGAATAGGGGCCACCATTTTTTTTACGGGTATCTGCAATGCTTTCATAGCTTTCAAAATCATCGGTTAAAAACGCACCTTTTGCCGGAAAAGGCACTGTTACTTCAAATGCAGATACGCTAATAACACACAAACTCATCAGCAGCAAAAGTGACAAAAACAGCGCCAGACACCGCTTGATAAAACAACTTCCTTTCATAGTTCCTCCTATATAAAACAAAAATATACAATTCTATTATAACAAAAATCCGGAGGGAACACAACCAAACTCTCTCCGTCAAAAGTGACAAAAATACAGCGTTCTTTTTGTTTATTTTGCCACAGAAAAAAGGCTGAGCTTTTTGCTCAGCCTTTTGTTTGTATAAAGAAAAGACAGATGTGAAAATTCACATCTGTCTTTCAAAAACTAAATTAGTTAGCTTTTACAACATAAACAGGTTCTGCGCTGAAGGTAACTGTACCGCCGTTTGCAATGGTGTCTTTTAAGTTACCGAACATATCATATACGTTCAGGTTGGAAGCGCCATCGATTGTGCAGGTATAAGCAGTACCGGTACGGTTCCATCTGGACCATACCATGATCACTTCTTCGCCGTTTTCCTTTTCGTAGGTGTAAGCAAAGCGATCGCTATCTTCATACATATCAACTAAAGTAGCAGGACCAACCAGATTGTTGTAAGCTGCTAAGGTGATGTATGCAGGAGTTACGGAGAAGGGAGTTCTGTGGTCATGTGCATGAACAATACCGAAGTTATTTTCAGTCCAGAAGTAACCGTTGTTGTTCTTAACCAGTGAATAGTGGAAGTACTTGTCAATTACTTCGGGGTTGCTGTTTAATGCCATAACACGGGGATACCACATAGCGGTTTCATATTCAGAAGCCATCCAGTGCTGAGAATCGTTAGAAACGTCATTATCCGGGAAGCTGGGCCAGCCATTTTCTGTTACCCAAGCCTGGATATTGGAATTTGCAGCATTGATCTGTGCATGGTAAGCCGGAGCTAAATCTCTCATAGTAGAGGCATATTCGGGCTCCGCAATGTAGTCATAGTAGTGAATACTGAAGCCGTCAGAGTAGTTTAAGATGCCTGCTTTAATACATTCTGCAATCCATTCATCTTCGTAACGACCTACGGCACCGTTAATCATGATAGCATCGGGATGTGCTTCTTTAACGGCGGTGGTAGAGGTTTTAACCAGTTCAACATACCAGGGCC
>JAFQWH010000022.1 GCA_017407515.1 Clostridia bacterium
TGACTATGGCATCTTTTACGGAACATACCGACAAAATGGCTCGTCTTCGCACACTTTTGGCTGACGGTTTGTCCGAAATTCCCGGTTGCCTTGTTGTAAGTGTCGACAACCCGGCTCCCCATGTTGTTAGTGCCTCTTTCCCGGGTCTTAAATCCGAAACGCTGCTCCATACCTTAGAAGCACGGGATATTTATGTTTCCAGTGGCTCGGCGTGCTCTTCCAACAAGCCGCAGCTATCACCCACCCTCCTTGCCATGGGTAAAAGCCGCAAAGAAATTGAGGGAACCATTCGCTTCAGCTTAGGATATGATACAACCGAAGCAGATATTATGGCGGCACTGTCTGCCGTCAAAGAGGAAGCCACCCTGCTCTTGGGCGTGTCCCGCTAGGCGGCGGTTTTCTCTTGTTGGTTTTATGATTTTTCAAGAATGAATCTGCCCATCCGGTACATATAATAACTATACAGTCTTTAAACGGCTGTAACCGGGAACGGATTCTTCTAGGAAAGGAATGGCAAAATTGAAAAATATTGTTTTAATCGGGTTTATGGGCGTTGGTAAAACCACTATTGGAAAACGAGTGTCTGCCAAGCTGAAAATAGATTTTTATGATACTGATGAAGCTATTAAAAAATGCGAAAAAATGCCGGTACATGAGCTTTTAAAAAAGAAAGGCCCACGGTATTTTGAGGGAGCACAGCGATTTGCGGTTTCCACCCTGGCACAAAACGAGGGCTGCCTGATTTCCACCGGCGGAGACACGGTGACGGACAGCTTTAACGTAGCCGAGCTTAAGAAAAACGGTATTTTGTTCTGGCTGAAAGCCTCCCCGGAAACTGTTTATAAAAACACTCGCTACTCTGTCAGCAAACGTCCGGAACTGGAAAATATTACTCTTTATGAACTGAGTCAAATGATTGAAAAAAGAGAAGAATTTTACAGCACGGCAGATGTGGTCATCAGCGTTGACCACGACAGCATTGACGACGTGGCTGATAAAATTGTTCAGGAATATAACGCACGCACCAACGAATAGAAAGGAAGGATACAAATGGAAAACTGTATTTTTTGCAAAATTTTAGCCGGTGAAATTCCGTCAAAAAAGGTTTATGAAGATGATTTTGTTTATGCTTTTCATGATATTGCACCGGCAGCACCGGTACATATTTTAATCATTCCCAAAGAGCATATCTGCTGTATGAACAAGGCAGAAGAAAGCCACAAAGAACTCCTGGGGCACATTCTTCTGACCGCACAGAAGCTTGCTAAGGAGTTAGGTATTGCAGACTCCGGCTACCGTATTATCAACAACTGTGGCGAAAACGCAGGGCAAACTGTGTTCCATATGCACTTCCACCTCTTAGGCGGAGACACCTTTACAAAACTGGTATAAGTTACATGTAAAAAGGCAGTAGCGTTTGCTACTGCCTTTATTTTTTGTACATTTTGCCGCAACCAAACTTACGGTCTTAAACCCATGCCGCCCTCCAGCGTCAACGTTTCGCCGTTCATATACTTAAAGTCAGGAGAAGCCAGCTGCACACAAACTCTGCCGATTTCCTTTTCGGCATCACCGTAGTGCCCTGCCGGCGGCATTTTAACGTTCGCTTTAAAAGCATCAGGATATGCCTTTTCAAACCGTTCAAGCTGTGCTGTCCAGGCAAGGGGGCAAACCACATTGGTGTTAATGCCGTCTTTTGCCCATTCCGTCGCCGCAACCCTGGAAAGGCCGCGAATACCCTCTTTTGCTGCTGCATAAGCACATTGACCGTAGTTACCGAATAAACCGGCACCGGAGGCAAAATTGATGATGCTGCCCTTGGTTTCCTTTAGATACGGATAGCACGCTTTCATGTAATAGAAGCTGGCATATAAGCCGGAATACATAGCCAAATCAAACTGCTCTGTTGTATGGTCCTGAATGGTAACACCTGAGGCAGAAGCCTGGGCATTGTTAATTAAAACATCAATTCTACCAAACTCCTTGATGGCAGCTTCTACAACCCCGTTAGCAATGGCTTCGTTATCAGAGCCTGCTGAAATGTCTGCTGCCATAACCAGAACACGAATACCGTAAAGCTTTTCAAGCTCTTCTTTAGCTTTATCAAGCTTTGCCGTATTTCGGCCTGTTATAACAAGATTAGCCCCTTCTTTTGCATAAGCTGTGGCAATGCCATAGCCAATAGAGCCGCAAGTACCGTCCTCTAAAACGGCATAGCCGGCACCCGTAATAATTGCTGTTTTTCCTTTTAAAAAGCTCATACTCTTCCTCCATATATCTTTTCAATTGTATTTTTATGCCTGCCCGTTTTTTTCTTTCCATTCAGCAAGCTTGTCCTCTAAAACCCGTAAAAAACCTTGCCGGTTTGTTTCTAAATTATATTGCGCAACCATTTTTTCCACACCGGCTTCCACCTGCTTGACCTCTGCCTCTAAGTGACTTGCCGGAAGACGGTAAGCACCGCTGCCGAAAATAATCAACTGTTCTAAGCCGTCGGAGGTGGCAACGGTAACATTATACTGTTTTGTCAGCTCACGAACGGCTTTTTCAATGTAAGCGTCCGCCGTTTGGGCTTCTTTTGTATAAACAACCGTAATACCCTGTTCTTTTTCAACCTCGCCCCGATTGCCTTTTACCTTATAAGCATCAAACACGAGGATAATTTCATAGCCGCTAAACACCTTATAAACAGAAAGCCGTTCAAGGAGTGCCTTTCTTGCTGACTCTAAGCTGTCCTGAGCTGTTTTCTTAAGGCTGTCCCAGGCGAAAATAATATTATATCCGTCCACTAACAGATAGCTTTTTTCATACCGCTTGCCGCCCCCGGAGCTGTGTTTTTGCACGGAAACCTCTTTTTTTGTCCGCATCGCCTGAGTGGGGAGCTTGGTTTCTACCTTGCCATAGGTCTTTTCAAAAATCTGCAAAAGTTCATCCTCTGTTGCGTTAAAATTCGTCCTACGGACCACCGTTTCCGGTTCCGGTTCAACTTTTTTCGGCTTAAAAACGCTCTCTAAATGCATATACTCTGCTACTTCGTTCCACTTCACGTTAAAACCGGCACCGTGGGAACAGAAAACGGAATCAGCCGTATTCTCCACATCGGCTTCTGCATTATAGTCAAAGGACGCAATCACAGCCTCGCTGTTTCGGCACTTACCATACCCACTGAATTTACAGGTTATGCGGCCCTGACCGTGGGTATACGCCGTAATCTGCTTTTGATAATTGCGAATTGCCTCTGCCGGTGCACGACCCGTAATTTTTGTCATGTCGCCGTTTGGACGGTCAATGGAAAAGTTCGCCCCTAGAAGGTCTAAATCCGTCATGGCCTTGCCTACGTTAACCGCAGGAATATCCATAACAAAATCATAATACGGCTCTAAGAGCACCGATTTTGCCTGCATCAGGCCTTGCCGTACTGCACGGTAGGTCGCCTGACGAAAATCCCCGCCCTCCGTATGTTTTTGGTGTGCCGCACCGGATTTTAAGGTGATTTTCATGTCGGTTATGGGAGAACCCGTCAAAACGCCAAGATGCTGTTTTTCCATCAGGTGGGTCAGCACCAGCCGTTGCCAGTTTTTATCCAGAACACTTTCCGGGCAATCTGCTTCAAACTGCATACCGGACCCTTGCGGCAAGGGTGAAAGCAGCAAATGGACTTCGGCATAATGCCTTAAGGGTTCAAAATGCCCGACGCCCTCAACGGTATGTTCAATCGTTTCTTTATACACAATGCGGCCTTCTTCAAATTCAACCGCCATCGAGAAGCGTTTTAAAACCAGTTGTTTTAAAACCTCCAGTTGAATTTCGCCCATAAGCCTGAGCTGAATTTCCTTAAGCTGTCCGTTCCAGGTCACCCGCAGTTGGGTTTCCTCCTGCTCCAGCTCTTTAAATTTTTCCAGTGCCATAGCCGGGTCTGTGCCCTTTGGTAAAATAACTCTGTAACTGAAAATCGGTTCCGCTGTCAGAGATGTGGCATTTTTCTCAAAACCAAGGCCCTGACCGGCGGCGGTTTTTTTAGGCCCCGTTACCGCACAGATGCAACCGGGGAAAGCCTCCTCCACTGTTTTATATTTATCGCCGGAATAGATACGGATTTCGTTAACTTTTTCCGTGGTATCTTCTGCCGACTCAATCATGCTTTTAACTTTCAAGCTACCGCCGGTTATCTTCATAAAGGTCAGGCGGTTGCCATTATCGTCCTGGCTGATTTTAAAAACTTTCGCCCCGAATTTTTCCATAGCCTCTGTGGGCTCTGTCAGTCTGTCAAAGCCTTGCAGAAAAGCCTCAACACCTTCCATTTTTAAGGCAGAACCGGAAAAGCAGGGAAAAACCTTTCTTTTTTTAACGGCAGCCACAACGGCTTTTTCAGAAATTCCGTCTCCCAAAAAGGCCTCCATCAAAGCTTCGTCGCACATGGCAAGGGCTTCGGAACGCTCCGCTTCAGGCTTTGTAAAATCTACAAAACCTTCTCCGAATTCTGCTTGTAAATCCTCTAAAACCTGTTCTTTATCACTGCCGGTTAAGTCCAATTTGTTAATAAACACAAACACAGGAAGATTATGCTTTTCCAGCATATCCCAAAGGGTTTTCGTATGGCTCTGCACACCGTCTGTGCCGCTGATAACCAAAATGGCGTAATCCAGAACGCTTAAGGTTCGCTCTGCTTCTGCTGCAAAATCAACATGCCCGGGCGTGTCTAAAAGAGTCATCACCGTGTTGTTAAAAGCCATAACTGCCTGCTTTGAAAAAATGGTAATGCCTCTTTTTCTCTCTATTTCGTTTGTGTCTAAAAATGTGTCCTTTGCATCAACTCTGCCGAGCCTTCTGATCTCCCCGGAAGCATATAATAAGCCTTCAGACAGGGTGGTTTTGCCGGCATCGACATGCGCTAAAATGCCTACGGCAATCTGTTTCATGGTTCCTCCGGGTATCTATTAACCGTCTTTTAATTCCTTAATCATTCTGGGGCCCTCAATAGGTTTTTCAAGGTAAGCAAAGAGCTCTTCTAAATCATCTGTGATGGTATACAAATCCAGACAGTTTTCCTTAATAAAGTTCTTCTCAATAGCTTTTTTCATAACGTTTTCCAAATCGCTGTAATAGCCCTTAATGTTATAAAGAGCAATGGGCTTGTTATGACGGCAAAGCTGTTTTAAAGTCAGAATTTCAAAAAACTCTTCAAAGGTACCGATACCGCCGGGAGTAACGATAAATGCATCTGCATTATCCTCCATAATCTGTTTCCGTTCACGCATAGTCTCCGGCTCAACCAGCTCATCACAAACATGGTAAATGGCTTCAACGGTTTCTTCTCTGAAAAACTTGGGAATTACACCTAAGATGTAGCCATTTTCCGAGCGAACGCCCCGTGCCACAGCACCCATCAGTCCGTTACCACCGCCACCAAACACTAAGGAATGGCCGCGTTCTACCATCTTTTTACCCATTTCTTCAACTTTTTCAATGTATTCTGTGTCAATGGTGGGTGACGCCGCACCGTACACGCAAATTCTCATAACACCTGCTCCTTTCTCTATCATACTGTATTATATAATGTTCTGATACAATAGATGCAATTTTTATTTCTATTATAATCAATATATTTTAAGTATATCATATCTAACCATAATTTACAACTCCCCTAAAACAGAAAAAGGCAGAAACGGAAATCCGTTTCTGCCTTTTTTATTAAGGTTTAATCTTATTTGTTTTTCAGGTTAAACCAAGCATTGATACCGGGATAGTAAGCGATGTCGCCCAGTTCTTCTTCAATTCTGAGTAACTGATTGTACTTTGCAACACGGTCAGTACGAGACGGTGCACCGGTCTTAATCTGGCCGGAGTTTGTAGCAATAGCAATGTCAGCGATGGTAGCATCTTCAGTTTCACCACTTCTGTGAGAAGTTACAGCGGTGTAACCTGCACGGTTAGCTGTTTCGATTGCTTCTAAGGTTTCGGTCAGAGTACCGATCTGGTTAACCTTGATTAAGATAGAGTTAGCAACACCAAGCTCAATACCCTTCTTTAAGCGTTCGGTGTTTGTAACGAACAGGTCGTCACCAACCAGCTGAATCTTGTCACCCAGCTTGTCGGTTAAGATCTTCCAAGCATCCCAGTCTTCTTCAGCAACACCATCTTCTAAGGAGATGATGGGGTACTTAGCAGCCAGGTCTTCCCAGTAAGCAACGATTTCGTCACGAGTCATGAAAATATCGGTCTTCCAGAAATAGTAGCCGTCTTTACCAATTTTCTTAGCTTCTTCAAACATTTCTGTTGCAGCAGCGTCGATAGCAATTCTGAAGTCTGCACCGGGCTTGAAGCCTGCTTTTTCAACAGCTTCTAAGATAACCTGGATAGCTTCTTCGTCGCTCTTTAAGTTAGGAGCAAAACCGCCTTCGTCACCAACAGCGGTGCTGTAGCCTTTGCCCTTTAAAACGGTCTTTAAGTTGTGGAAAACTTCAGCACACCATCTGAGTGCTTCACGGAAAGATGTAGCACCAACAGGCATGATCATGAATTCCTGAATGTTAACGCTGTTGTCAGCATGCTTACCAACGTTGATGATGTTCATCATGGGAACGGGGAAAGTTTTAGCGTTGCAACCACCAATGTAGTTGTACAGGCTAACGCCTAAGCACTCAGCAGCAGCCTTAGCACAAGCTAAAGATACGCCTAAGATTGCGTTAGCACCCAGGCGGCCCTTATTGGGGGTACCGTCTAAAGCGATCATGGTACGGTCAATGTCAACCTGATCTAAAACGTTCATGCCGATGATTGCTTCAGCAATTTCGGTGTTAACGTTTTCAACCGCCTGACAAACACCCTTACCTAAGTATTTGCTCTTGTCGCCGTCACGAAGCTCAACTGCTTCGAACGCACCTGTGGAAGCACCGGAGGGAACGGAAGCACGGCCAACGAAGCCATCTTCTGTATAAACCTCAACCTCAACGGTCGGGTTGCCTCTGGAGTCCAGAATTTCTCTTGCCAGTACATCGATAATCTCAATGTATTGTTTCATTGTGTTTTCCTCCTAATAAATATAAATTTTTAATAAACTTAAATAATCAGGCTCTTGCCTGTCATCTCACCGGGTTGGGGCAAACCTAAAATAGAAAGCATAGTCGGTGCAATGTCAGCTAAGCAGCCGCCATCACGCAAGGCTACATCTTTACCTGCCACAATAAAGGGAACCTGGAATGTGGTGTGAGCTGTGAAAGCTTCACCGTTTTCAGGATCAACCATCTGGTCAGCATTACCGTGGTCAGCGGTGACCAGTGCGATGCCGCCTTTAGCTAAAACCGCATCAATAACCTTTCCCATACAAGTATCAACAGCTTCCACAGCAGAAACTGCTGCAGAGAACACGCCGGTATGACCAACCATGTCGCAGTTTGCAAAGTTTAAAATAATAACGTCATAGCTGTCTGACTCAATTCTTTTGAGAGCTTCTTCCGTTACCTCAAAAGCACTCATTTCAGGCTTTAAGTCATAGGTTGCAACCTTGGGAGAAGCAATCAGCGCTCTGTCCTCACCCTCTGAAACCGCCTCAACGCCGCCGTTAAAGAAGAAGGTAACGTGAGCATATTTCTCGGTTTCGGCAATTCTTAATTGAGTCAGATTGTTCTTCGCCAGATATTCGCCTAAGGTGTTAGTCAGAACCTGTGGGCGGAATGCCACATCAACGTTAGGCATTGTCTTATCATACTGTGTCATGCAAACATAGTGAAGGTTCTGATATTCTCTTGAAAACCCATCAAATTCAGGGTCAACAAAGACACGGGTAATTTCGCGGGCACGGTCAGGACGGAAGTTTGCAAACACCACGCTGTCACCCTCTGTGATAACACCAACCGGTGCATCATTTTCGGTCACAACAACGGGAATCACAAATTCGTCAGTCACTTCTTTGTCATAAGAAGCGGCTACTGCCTCAACTGCATCAGTAAAGCGTTCGCCAACACCCAATGCCATAGCTTCATAAGCCTTGGAAACACGTTCCCAACGGTTGTCACGGTCCATAGCATAGTAACGACCCATAACCGTTGCAATTTTTCCGCAGCCGATTTTTTTAAGCTCATCAGACAGTGCTGCAACAAAATCCTTACCGGATGAGGGCGGAACGTCACGACCGTCTAAGAAGCAATGCAGGTATACCTTAGAAAGACCGGCTTCTTTGGCAAGCTTCACCAAAGCATAGATATGAGAATTGTGGCTGTGCACACCGCCGTCAGAAAGTAAGCCCATAATGTGCAACGCCGAATTCTTTTCCTTGCAGTTTTTCACAGCACCCAGAAGTGCTTCATTTGTGAAAAAATCACCGTCGGAAATTGACTTGGTAATACGGGTCAGCTCCTGATACACAATTCTGCCGGCACCTATGTTGGTGTGACCAACCTCAGAGTTACCCATCTGCCCCTCCGGCAGGCCAACGGCCATACCGGAAGCATCAAGCAGCGTGCTGGGATTTTCGGCTACGAGCTTATCCATATAAGGGGTTTTTGCCGCATAAATAGCGTTCCCCTCGGTCACGGGATTGTATCCGTAACCGTCTAAAATACAAAGCAACAAAGGTTTTTTCATTGTATAAACTCCAATTCAAATTTTAGGAATGAGCAATAACGGAAAAGTCAGCTGCTTTTAAGCTAGCACCGCCAACTAAGCCGCCGTCAATGTCAGGCTGAGCAAAGAGCTCTGCTGCGTTGCCTGCGTTTACGCTGCCGCCGTACTGAATGGTTACGCATTCAGCAACATCTGAGCCATAAAGCTCACAGATGCAAGCACGGATCGTGCCGCAAACTTCCTGAGCCTGTTCGGTGGTAGCAGTTTTGCCGGTACCGATTGCCCAGATGGGCTCGTAAGCGATGATCGCTTTTTTAGCATCTTCAGCAGAAACATTCTGCAGAGCAATTTTAACCTGCATACGAACGAGGTCAGCAGTAATACCCTGTTCACGTTGTTCTAAGCTTTCGCCAACGCAGATGATGGGGGTAAGACCCTTTTCAAAAGCCTTTAAAACTTTCTTATTAACAGTTTCATCTGTTTCAGCAAAATACTGTCTGCGTTCAGAGTGACCTAAGATAACATATTTGATGCCAAGGTCTAAGAGCATATCCGCACTGATTTCGCCGGTAAATGCACCCTTGTCTTCAAAGTACATATTCTGAGCACCAACTAAAACGTTTGTGCCTTTTGCTGCTTCAACAGCTGCAGGCAGGCAAACTGCTGTGGGGCAAACGATAACAGTATTTTCAGCGTCTGCAACTAAGGGAGCAAGCTCTGCAATTAAAGCCTTAGTTTCAGACGGGGTTTTGTTCATTTTCCAGTTGCCTGCGGCTACTGTCTTACGAGCTTTTTTTTTACCCAGGCAAGCAATACCGGGCAGTTCAATACCTTCTAAGAATTCAAGGCTGGCACCGCCGCCGGTAGAAATGTGGGTCATCTTGTCAGCAAAGCCAAGGTTGGTTACTGCTGCTGCACTGTCGCCGCCACCAATGATGGTAATTGCATCAGCTTCTGCAACAGCCTCTGCTACTGCGATGGTACCCTTTGCAAAGTTGGGGAATTCAAATACGCCCATAGGACCGTTCCAGATAACAGTCTTAGCGTTTTTAATTACATCAGAGAAAGCCTTAATGGTTTCAGGACCGATGTCAAGACCCTGCCAACCGTCAGCGATGTCGCCGGCAGAACAAATCTGCTGATTTGCATCGTCTGCAAAGTTATCAGCTGCCACGTTGTCTGTGGGGAGCATAATGTTAACGCCCTTAGTTTTGGCAAGTTCCAAAACTTCACGAGCATAGTCAAGTCTTTCTTCGTCAACTAAAGAATCACCAATGTTACCGCCCATAGCCTTGCTAAAGGTGTAAGCCATGCCGCCACCGATGATGATGGTGTCAACCTTGTTTAACAGGTTATTGATAACACCGATTTTGTCTTTAACCTTAGCACCACCTAAAATTGCAACGAAAGGACGCTGGGGATTCTCCAGAGCACCGCCCATAACCTCGATTTCTTTCTGAATCAGGTAACCGGAAACAGCGGGGAGATAATCAGCAACGCCTGCGGTGGAAGAATGTGCTCTGTGAGCAGTACCGAAAGCATCGTTAACAAAAATTTCAGCAAGGGATGCCAGCTTCTCAGAGAATTCGGGAACGTTCTTAGTTTCTTCAGCATGGAAACGGACGTTTTCAAGTAAAACAACTTCGCCGTCAGCCATAGCCGCTGTCAGAGCCTTAGCACTGTCGCCAACAACGTCTTCAGCCATCTTAACGGTCTGACCTAAGTATTCAGACAGACGAGCCGCAACGGGAGCCAAGCTATATTTCATATTGAACTCGCCCTTGGGACGACCCATATGAGAACACAGAATAACCTTTGCACCTTCACCGATTAAATACTTAATGGTAGGCAGTGCACCAACGATACGGTTATCGTTTGTAATAACGCCTTCGTCGTTCATAGGTACATTAAAATCGCAACGTACTAAAACCTTTTTTCCTTTAACAGCAATGTCTTCAACTGTCATCAATTTCATAAAGCTCACCTCTTCTTAATATATACTCTACTATTATACTTGATTTTGCCAAAACTTTCAAGTCATACTTTGATAAATTTTTGTTAATTTCATCATTTTATTTTAATATTTCTTTGGACAATTTATACCAAAGAGAGATAAGTCGTTCAAAGTTCCCTTTTTGCGTAAAAAAACTGAAAATTTTTTAAATATTAAAAGTTTGTTCATAATCTGGAAATATTTATGTTGTATAATACAATTACCGGAGAGATCCGGCAGAGAATTATATCTCTAAATTTTCATAATAATCCCCCCCTAAAGGACTGCCGCAAACCCCATGCCGCAGTCCTTTCCCCTTTTATAGGGTTGTAACAAAAGGCACAGACCACATTACAGACATCCACCTCTACATGAATATTAAACTTTTACGGTATGATGTAGGGGCGGGGTTCCACCCCCGCCCAATAATTTGGGAGGGCACAGAGACCCTCCCCTACTGCAAAATGTAAACAAAAAAGAGTTGCCTCCTGGCAACTCTTTTTGCTATGAAGAAAGCTCTTCCCACTTTTCATACAACTCCAAAAGCTTTTCATTTAAAGCCTCTAAGCTTTCTGAAAGCTCCTGAGCTTTCATGAAGTCAGAGCCAACGTTATTCAGTGCTTCCTGCAGTTCTTCTGCTTTTTGCTCGCAGTCTGCAATTTCCTTTTCAACTTTTTTCAGGTCATTCTCCCGCTTTCTTGCCTCTGCCGCCGCCTGTTTTTGCTGAAGATACGATTCTTTTCCGGCAGCCGGTGCTTCCTGAACCTTAGGTTTTGCCGCCTCGGTATATTTCTCCTGAAAATAATCATAATCCCCGTGGTAAAGGGTTAAGCCGGAGGTATCCATATGGCAAACAGAATGTGCCAGCCGGTTAATAAAATATCGGTCATGGGACACGATAAAAAGCGTCCCGTCATACTCTAAAAGTGCCTGCTCCAACGCCTCACGGGAGGCAATATCTAAATGGTTCGTCGGCTCGTCTAAGAGCAGAAAATTAACATCAGAAAGCATGAGCTTCACAAGGGACACTCTGGCACGTTCACCACCGGAAAGTTCAGAAATTGGTGCAAAAACATCGTCACCCCGGAACAAAAACGCAGCTAGTGCATTTCGAACCTCAGTTTGTGTTAGATGCGGATGAGCGTCTGCAATTTCCTCAAAAACGGTTTTATCCAGTGATAAATCCGACTGGGTCTGGTCGTACCAGCCCACAGCAATATTAGACCCTAAGCGGACCGTACCGCTGATGGGTTCATAAACACCGGTAATCAATTTAAACAGGGTGGTTTTGCCACAGCCGTTTGGCCCTAACAGGAACATTCGATTTCCTTTTCTGATCGTTAAATTCGCATCGGAAAACAGCTTTTTTTCGTCAAAAGCCATGGAAACATTGTCTAAAATTAAAA
>JAFQWH010000023.1 GCA_017407515.1 Clostridia bacterium
AAAAGGAGCACGCTTAATGGATAAAGCAAAAAAGAAGAAACTTTCTAACTTTTTCATGATGACCTTGGGTTGTATTTTCCTTGCAACAGGGGTTTATTTCTTTAAGATTCCCAACGGCTTTGCCACCGGCGGTGTTACCGGTATCGGTACCATTTTAGCGAAAATTACACCGATTTCAGCCGGTATCTGGATTTGGACACTGAATATTGTTCTTTTAATTTTAGGCTTTATCTTTTTGGGAAAGGGTAACGGCTTTAAAACAGTATACTGCAGTATGTTTTATTCTGCTATTACATATGTTTTAGAGTTTGTAGTGCCCTTATCTGAGCCTTTGTCCAATCAGCCCCTTTTAGAACTTGTGTATGCTATGCTTTTAACTTCAATTGGCTCTGCTATGATCTTTAACAGCGATGCTTCTTCCGGCGGAACGGATATAATGGCTTTGATTTTAAAGAAATTTACGTCACTTGACGTAGGAAAAGCCTTGCTCGCCGTTGACTTTTTAATTGCGTCCAGCTCGTTTATTGTTTTTGACGTGCAAACCGGTCTGTTTTCCCTGTTAGGTCTGTTTTCCAAAGCGTTTATTGTAGATACTGTCATAGAAAATTTAAACACCTGTAAGTACTTTATAGTTATTACAAGCAAGCGTGAAGCAATTTCTGAGTATATTATTAAAACCTTGCACCACGGCGTAACGGTGAGCAAGGTAATCGGTGAATATACCCAGGAAGAAAAAACAATGATACATACAGTTTGCAGACGTATTGAAGCGATTAAACTGAGAAATAAAATTAAAGAAATTGATCCTAAGTCCTTTATCATTATAACAACCAGCAGCGAGATTATAGGACGTGGGTTCAGAAGTGTATAATTTTGGGAGGTAATCATTATGTTAAAAGGAATTCCCGCAATTTTATCACCGGAGCTGCTTAAAGTTTTGTGCGAAATGGGGCACAGTGATACCATTGTGATTGCTGACGGCAATTTTCCCTCTGAAACCATCGGTAAAGATGCCATTGTCATTCGTGCTGACGGTCACGGCGTACCGGAACTGTTAGAGGCTATCTTAAAGGTATTCCCCTTGGATACCTATGTGGAAAACCCAGTATCCTTAATGCAGGTGATGCCTGGGGACAACGCCAAAACGCCCATTTGGGATGTTTATAAAAAACTGGTTCGCGATGTTGACGAGCGTGGCGATAACGCGTTTTGCGAAGTGGAACGGTTTGAATTCTATGAACGTGCTAAAAAGGCTTACGCGGTTATTGCAACGGGCGAAACCGCTATTTATGCAAACATTATGCTGCAAAAGGGCGTTGTTGTAGAGTGATAAAGTTTCAATCCTTTGTAAGCGGTTCATCGGGCAACGCAACCTTTGTAACCAATGATTCTGTTTCCCTCCTTGTTGACTGCGGGGCAAACGGAAAATACATAACGGAGTGTATGCGTCGCATTGGGGCCGACCCTGAACAGCTTTCCGGCATTTTAATTACCCACGAGCATCGGGACCATATCGCCGGTGCCGGTGTTTTATCCCGTAAATACGATTTACCGATTTTCGCTACCCAAAAGACCTGGGACGCCATCGGTAATTCCATCGGGCCTGTCCGTGAGAAGAACATACAAATTGCAGAACCTGAGATGACTTTTGAAGGTTTAGGCGTACGGCGGTTTTCTATTCCGCATGATGCACTAGACCCGGTTGGGTACAGCTTTATAACGGACAACCATAAATTGACCATCGCAACGGACTTAGGCCATGTTACAAAAGAGCTGGAAGACAATCTTTCCGGCAGCGACACCGTCATAATTGAGGCAAATCACGATGTTGAGATGCTCCGAAACGGTAGATACCCCTTTTACTTAAAAAAGAGAATTTTAGGGGAAAACGGGCATTTATCCAACGATTCCTGCGGGCATTTGTGTGCCTCTCTTGTCAAAAAAGGAACTTGTTCTATCTGGCTGGGGCATTTATCGGCTGAAAATAACCTACCTGTAAAAGCGTATGAAACTGTTGCCGGTATTTTATCTGAAAATAACATAACGGTTGGAGGCGGCGTGTCGCTGAATGTTCTGCCACGATATTGGATTACACAGGAGTAAACAATGCAAGTTGAAATTTTATGTGTTGGAAAACTGAAAGAAAAATATTTGAAAGATGCTTGTGATGAATACGCTAAGCGTCTGTCCCGTTTTTGCAACTTAACTGTCACGGAGTTTAAAGACGAAGCCGTAGGCGAGCAAGCGTCTGACGCCCAGATTCTTCAGGCGATTGAGCGAGAGGGGGAGCGGATTCTTTCTAAAATTTCCGAAAGAGACTACGTAATCTCTCTTTGTGTAGAGGGAAAACCCCTTTCTTCGGAGGCCTTTGCCAAAGAATTGGAAACCGTTTTTCAAAAGGGGATTGCACGGCTTGTTTTCGTTATCGGCGGTTCCTGCGGACTATCGGAGCAGGTTAAAAAACGGAGTAACCTCCGGCTTTCTTTTTCCGCTATGACCTTTCCCCATCAGCTGATGCGTGTAATTTTATTGGAACAGCTGTACCGGACTTACAAAATTAACGCAAACGAAAGCTACCATAAATAAATATCCACCCGCTACGCGGGTGGTTTTTCATTTTCGGGCATAGCCCTAATACTACTGGCAACGCTACATAGCGTCTTTGTATTGGCCTGCTAGCCATGCAACTACTACTAGTTACCCATAAATGGGTTATACAGATACTTCGTCTATGTAAAGGGGTC
>JAFQWH010000024.1 GCA_017407515.1 Clostridia bacterium
GCCGACACAAGGATTTTCAGTCCTTTGCTCTACCGACTGAGCTACAGAGGCAGGTTTGGCGACCCGAGGGGGGCTCGAACCCCCGACCTCCAGCGTGACAGGCTGGCATTCTAACCAACTGAACTATCGGGCCATGCACTGGGATGAAATGGTGGGCGATACAGGGCTCGAACCTGTGACCCTCTGCTTGTAAGGCAGATGCTCTCCCAGCTGAGCTAATCGCCCGATTTTTGTTTCCATCCCTTAGCGACAAATAGTATTATACACGAAACTACCCCTCGTGTCAAGAGAAATTTTCAATTTTTTTAAAAAATTTTTTAAAACCCTGAAAAAAGGCTTAAAATCAAGGATTTGCGGCTCTTTTATGCCTAAAATGAACACAAAAAAGCCGCAAACTTTAAAAAATATTTTTTATTAGATTTCGTCCCAAGATTTTTCAGTAGTTTCAAGTTCTGAGAATTTCTTGTTCTTTTTTACGATGATACGAATGATTAAGCCGCTGACAATAGAGAACAACGTAATTGCCCAACCACCGATAATCTGAGCATACATGGGGTAGCCACCGTAGCCTACAAAAGCACCGGTTTCGGGATTTGTTGCCATGAAGTAGCTTCGCAGGTTCCAGATTAACAGAATCGATAAAAGAAGGGGTGCAACAACTTTAATGGAAGCGTTAAACCACCAGCTGGGCATTTTGTATTTAACAGTGTTGCGGTTGACCTCGTCTAACACTTTAGAGGTTTTAAAGAGCCAGCCAACGGCTAGGGCCTCTAAAATACCAACAATCAGCATATTATACTGGTTGGTCCAGTTGTCTACAATATCCAGCCAGCCTACACCGGCACCGGTAGCAAAAATCAGAGAAATTAAACCGGCGACAATACAAACCGAGATGGTTGTCTTTTTTGGAGTTAAACCGAATTTATCGGAAATAGCAGAGGATACACCCTCTACAATGGAGAACGCAGAGTCGATTGCCAAGGTGGCAAGACACAGATAGAAAAGAATACCAAAGAGGGCGTTAAACCAACCGATATTTGTCATGTTAACAATCGCCATGGGGTAAATTTTAAATGCTGTTGCAATACCGGAAGCGGACATATTATCAAGCATACCGACACCACCCATGGTGGAGAACATAACAACACCGGCCAGGATACTGATTGCCATATCGGAAAAAGCGATGATGACGGCATCGACAGCGATGTTGGCACTGTCCTCTAAATAAGAACCGTAGGCAAACATAATTGCCATCATAATAGACAGGCTATAAAATACCTGACCGATGGCGTCAACCCAAAGCTCAGAGTTAGCAAGGGCACTGAGCTCCGGAATAAACAGCTTTTGCATGGCAACATCTGCACCGGGCATGGTTAAACCCTTTACAGCCATAACGACCATAATAATAACCGGAGCGAAAACGGTGAATTTAACTACCTTGCCAACGCTATGAGCACCGTTTCTGATACAGTAATAAATCAACGCCCAAGCGACTAAAATTGCAATCAACGTGGGAACGGAGATAATATTTAATCCTTCAACGCTCCAAGTGGTTTTAATGGTGGTTTCCCAAAGTGTGCTGGCAGCCTCGACATTTCCCGTCATGCCGGAAAACTTATAACTCATAGCCATCATTAACAGAACCCAGCCGAAAACAGCCGCATAATAGCAGGCGATTAAAAAAGCGTTTGCCGTAGCACCCCAGCCGATATATTCAGCTTTTTTATGAATACCTCTCAGAGAACCGGGTGCACCCTTTTTCATTTTACGGCCGATGGCAATTTCCATGGTTAAAAGGGGAACGCCTAAGATTAACATGGCGATTAGATATACCAACAAAAAAGCACCGCCGCCGTGTTTTGCCACAAGGCCGGGGAAACGCCATGCATTACCCAAACCCACGGCAGAACCGATTGCCGCTAAAATAAAGGTGCTTCTTGATGCCCAACTTGCTCGTTTCATAACTAAAAATCCTCTCCTAAAGATGTTAATATGACTATTATACCTAAATTTTTTCTAAAAAGCAACATTTTCTGACATGAATTCTAAAACAAAAGAAGAGGGAAATACTCGGTTTTAGGAATCGGATTTTACATAGTCTATGGGGTTTACAAAGCTGTCACCGCTTTTCAGGGAGAAGTGGAGATGGGTATTTTCCAAAAGCTCCGCCGGGGCAGACTCTCCTACGGTACCGATGGCTTGTCCCTCTGTTACGGTTTCGCCCTCTGAAACAAGTCGGCTTTGTGACAGGTTCTGATAGATTGTCTGAAAATCCTGACTGTGGGACAGGACCACTGTGTAACCCATTAAAGGGTCTTGATAAGCTTTTAAAACAACGCCGTCAGCGGCGGCTTTTACCTCGGTATCTTTTTCGGCAAAAAAATCAATACCCGTGTGTGTACGCCAATCGCCTAAGGTTTTTGAGTATAGTAGCGTGTCGGCAGAATAGGGGACTAAAATATCTCCCGAAACGGGACGTACAATCTGAAAAGGCGTTTCCTGCTTTTCGGCAGGCAGGGCTGAGACAGGCAGTTCTTCAGGCTTATAAGACACGGGAGGAGCCGGCGTGGGCAGAGACGACCGGGGCAGAAAATCCTGAGAAAGGGGTGCCTGGGTGGGGAGCGTAATGTTTATGCTGTTTTCCGAGGGCAGGGCGATTCGGGAATAAAATCTTGAAGATAAAACAGTAACAAGTCCTACAAGTACCAGGGTAAAAACTCCTATGTAGGAGGTTTTCTTCAAGGCAGACTTTTTTCGTTCAGTAGTTTTTTTGGTTGTTTTTTTATCTTTTTCTTTCATGGTTTTTCTCCTTTTTCTTATAGTACTGTTAGATTGCCCGAAAAAAGGAAAAATATACTGCTTGGCAGTTTGTAACATCACATTTACCGGTCAAAAGGAGAATTTTATTGTACAAATTCTAAAAAAATTACCACCCTGATATATTGATAGTAACTGTCAAAATATGAGGGGTGGTATTTTTGTTTATTGTAACGGCAAGACCGTATACTTTTACTGTACTGCAGGAAGACGCAAGAGCCCTACTTCGGGAATATCCTTTTTTGCAGTCCTTTTCCATCGGGCAATCTTTAGCAGGCAGAGACCTTTTAACCTTTTCCTGGGGCAGGGGAGAAAAAAAGATTTTTATTAACGGAGCTCACCACGGCATGGAGTGGATTACATCGCTTTTCATTATGAAAATTTTGGAAACTTTGTCTCACCACTATGTAAACGGAACCAGCGTGGGCGAAATTGACATTCGGGCACTTTATTCTAAGGTAACCCTTGTTGCCTGCCCCATGGTAAACCCTGACGGCGTTAACCTGGCAATCCGGGGATTGACGGAAGAATTGCCGCCTATTACCAAAACCCGTTTAAAGGCCTATAACGGTGACAGCACAGATTTTTCAAAATGGCAGGCAAATTTAAACGGTGTTGACTTAAATCACAATTACGATGCGGCTTTTGCGAAAGGCGTTTTTATGCAGCATCAGCTGAAAATTTTCAGCCCCGGCCCCACAAGGTATAGCGGCAGTCACCCGGAGAGCGAGCCGGAAGCTCGTGCTGTTGCGAATTTCACCCGGTTGCTTTTGCCGGATCTTGTAGTTGCGTACCATACCCAGGGGGAGGTTATTTATTATGATTTTGAGTCCAAAGCAACTGACAAAGCCAAAGCTATGGCACAAACGCTTTCCGAAATTAGCGGATATAGCTTAGACCAGACAGAGGGCATGGCAAGTTATTCCGGTTATAAGGATTGGGTGATTGATAGATTCGCTATTCCTGCTTTTACCGTAGAAGCAGGGCTGGGAGAAAACCCCTTGCCCCTTTCTCAGTTTGAGAAGATTTATGAGGATAATTTGCCTATGCTTTTGTATTTAATGAATGTATAAAAAGGGGCTGTAGCAAAAGGCACAGACCACACAAGGCAAAGATAAACGCATTATAAAGCCTTTTGTCCCATCAATAACAATGAAATAACATAAAGCGTAAGGAAGAAATTCGCCCCTTGACGAATTTCTTCTGTTTTTTATTGCCTTGTGTTTTGAACAAACTTCACCTCTCGGCGTACCCACGTACGCCTTCGGGTAACCGAAAGTAAGGCTACGCCTTACTTTCGCTCAGTTTGTCCAATCTGCACTATTTTCCGTCCAGCCCAAAAAAGGCTGTGACAACACTTGGTTGTCACAGCCTTTTTAAAAGTTTTTTAATCTACGCTTTCCATAGAATTGCCGCAGGCAGGGCAGAAAGCAGAATCACCTGCTACCATTTTGCCGCAATCTGCACAGATTTTTTTGCCACCGAGCTCGGCAATTTTTGCTTCTTGCTCGGCTAACGTTTCTTTTAATTCATCAATTTTATAAACCAAAGCTTCAGCATCAGTTGCCGGGTTTTCTTCACCCTTAGCGGCTAAATATGCCAGCTCGCCCAGTTTAACAAATTCGTTTTTAATAGCAGTTTTGGTATCATTTGCCGCCATTTTTGCCTTTGTCAGTTCAATTAACTCGCCGGATTTTTTAACGGCCCCGCTTACGGTTTGTCTTAAATCAGAGAAAAATTTTTCCATCGTCAAATCTCCCTTCGTTGTTTTTTTGTTTCTATTTTTATTATACACGTTTTTTTCAGAAAAAACAATCCATTGTTTTCAGTTTTTGTTCTGTATGTAAAAATGAAAAGAGGCAATACTGAAAAAGGAACAATTACGATGGAGAGGAAATTCGGCATGGAAAAGTTTGTTATTCGGGGCGGAAAGCCACTTTGCGGCGTTGTGGATATTTCGGGTTCTAAAAATGCCGCCTTACCGATTTTGGCGGCAACCCTTTTAACGGAGGGCGTTGTTACCTTACACAATATGCCTGTTTTATCGGATATTTTAATAATGTGCGAAATTTTAGAGTCTCTTGGCTGCAGGGTGAACTTTTTGGGGAATGATTGCATACAAATTGATACAAGAAATCTCAATAACCAAACTGTTTCCTATAGCCTGGCAGGACGTTTGCGGGGGTCTTTTTTAGTTATGGGACCGCTGCTTGCCAAAACAGGCTATGTCAGTATTTCCATGCCTGGCGGTTGCCCTATTGGTGCTCGGCCGATTGACCTTCATGTAAAAGGCTTAACCGCTCTCGGTGCTGAGATTGTTAATACCGGCGGCAGTATTATCGCTCGTGCAGATACACTTAAGGGTACAAAAATTTATTTGGATTTTCCCAGCGTTGGTGCAACGGAAAACATTATGAGTGCGGCAGTTTTGGCAGAGGGCGAAACGGTAATTGAAAACGCCGCCGTGGAGCCGGAAATTGTGGACCTGGCAAATTTTTTGCAGAAAATGGGAGCCGAGATTGGCGGTGCCGGCACGGATACGGTTACCATTATGGGCAAAACGTCACTTATGCCTGCTAAATTTTCAGTTATTTCCGACAGAATTGAAGCCGGTACCTATCTTGCTTTGGCGGCAGCTACCGGAGGCCAAATTACGGTGCGGAATATTTTTCCGGATTACGTTAAGCCGCTGACGGCAAAAATGACGGAAATGGGCATTGACCTGACGGTTTGTAAAGACAGTATTACGGTTAAAAGCGACGGAACCCATCACGCGGTAGACATTAAAACCCTGCCTTTTCCCGGTTTTCCTACGGATATGCAGGCACAAATGACAGCTCTTTTAACAGTTTCCTCCGGGACGGGGATTGTGACGGAAACAATTTTTGAAAATCGGTTTATGCATGCATCTGAGCTTTGCCGCATGGGTGCTTCCATTAAAGTGGCAGGCAGAAGTGCGGTTATAGAGGGAAAAAAAGCCTTGACCGGTGCAAAGGTCAAGGCAACAGATTTACGTGCAGGTGCGGCAATGGTCATTGCCGGGCTTTCTGCCCGGGGGGACACGGAGATTTCGGATATTTACCACATAGACAGAGGCTACGTGGGTATGGAGAAAAAGCTCCAGTCTTTAGGGGCGGAAATTTATCGAACGAAAGAGAATTAAGCTTCGGTAAGGTATCGCAGGGCGGAAAAGGCAGCAACCGCACCGTCTGATGCGGCGGTGATAACCTGTCGGAGAGGCTTTTGCCGGAGGTCGCCGGCGGCAAACACCCCGGCACACTCGGTTTTCATAGCCTCGTCAGTCACCACATAGCCCTGAGGGTCTAAGGGGAGCTGTTCCGCCAGCAAGTCTGTGTTCGGAACGGGTCCCACAGCAACAAACACCCCGTCAACGGCAATTTTCTGAAGCTTGCTGTTTGCAAGGTTTTCAACCGTTATTTCTGACACGCGGGTATCGCCGGAAATCTCTTTAACCACATGGCTCATAAGTGTTTCCACGTTTTCGAGAGCTTCAACTTTTTTTACCAGGTTCATAACGCCGCGGAAGGTATCCCGGCGGTGAATTACATATACTTTTTTGCAGTATTTTGAAAGAAACAGAGCGTCTTCCAAGGCCGTGTCGCCACCGCCTACCACGGCAACGGTTTTTTCTTTATACAATGCACCGTCGCAGGTGGCACAGTAGGAAACGCCTCTTGCCCGGAACGCATCTTCGCCGGTCACCCCCAGATTCCGGGGGGAAGCACCGGTGCAGAGGATTACCGTTTTTGCTTCCAGGGTTTCTTTTTTGGTTGTGACTGTTTTTACGGTGCTTTTTAAGTCCAGAGACAGCACTTCGTCATAGCGGATTTCGGCACCGGCACCCTTTGCCTGCTGTTCCATTTGCATAGCCAGGGTGATCGCGTCAACCCCGTCGGGAAAGCCGATGTAATTTTCCAGCGTTGTGGTGGTTGCCATTTGTCCGCCGGAGAACATTTTTTCAAATAAAAGGGTAGAAAGACCACTACGAGCGGCATATAAAGCGGCATTTAAGCCGGCAGGGCCACCGCCGACAATGATAACGTCATACATAATGATTCCTCCGAACTATTGGTTGTCTTCTTCGTCAAACTCCGTAAGCAAAGCCGTAATTTTTTCATATGCCTCGTAAGGATTATGACGAAAACCGCGGCACATGGAAAGAGCTTTATTTTTGTTTCCGGCAAACAGGGAAAGGGCTAACAGAGACGTTTTTCCTTCTTTTAGCTCCAATTCCACCTGGAACAGCTGGTCTGTGATGGGAACAACATCGCACCGCAGGGATTTTCGACTGGTTTCGTTTTTATAATACTGGTCTACGGAATGTTTTAAACTGTTTTTTACGCTGGGTAACAGCTTATTTTCAAACATGGAAATCATATCTTCGCCGGAGGGCGTTAAAACGTATTTATCCATTTCATCACGCCAAACGGTTTTCATATGATTTTCAGAAATGAGCTGACCGATAATATCGCATAAATCCAGAAAATCCACACTGGTAGCTTCTAGCATACAATGCTTGAGCTCTACGTCGCTGACGGGAATATCAGCATAAAAAATGACATATAAAATAGCAAGTTTAATTTCAACCGGGTCTTTTAATCTATAATATACATTTTCCCAAATATTCTTTTTCATACATCATGCCTCCTGTTAATAGTTATATCATAATCAAAAAAGTAAATCAATAAAAATGTGGGTTTACGTTGAAATTTTTTATTTTTTGTGATATAATATTATTAAATATGTATATTTTTTTTCAGACATTGTTAATTCGAGGTGACTTAAATTTTAAAATGTTCTGCAAAACAAGCAGAACACGGGGGGTAAAAATGAATCAGTTAGAAACAAGAAAACGTCGTTTCGGAGACCGTTACGACGGTTACCGGGTGAGAAACAACGACCCGTTGTTTGAGGTGATTCCTCATATTATGCGTTCGAGAATGGACTGTCAGGTGTTCTTTGAAGAACAAATTGATATTTCCGGACTGCGTAAATTTATTTTAGAGCACAGAAAGGATATACCGAATTTATCGGCGTATCATGTGTTTGTTGCGGCAGCCATCAGAACGATTGTGGAAAAACCAAGACTGAATCGGTTTGTCAGCGGCAGAAAAATTTATGCCAGAAAGTATCTGCGTGCTTCTTTAACCGTTAAAAAGAGCCATAGCGAAAATGCGGAAGAGGCTTTGGTTATGCCGGAATTTGCACCTACGGATACCCTCCGTGAGGTAGTGCAGAAGTTTAATGAAACCATTGCAGAAGCGATTGCCGAGGAAGAAAATGCACAGGGCAACCAGACGGAGATGACGGTTCGCCTGATTAACCTTTTGCCCGGCTTTATTAAAAAGTTTGTTGTCTGGTCTCTCAGAAATTTAGATGCTATCGGCAAAATGCCGAAGTTTATTAACCGTGTCAGTCCCTTCCATTCCAGCCTGTTTGTAACCAATGTGGGTTCTATCGGCTTGAACTCTATTTATCATCATCTCTATGAATTCGGCACAACCTCTATCTTTTTAGCTTTGGGCAAAAAGGAAACGGTTCGGGAAGTGGAGGCTGACGGAACGGTGTCAAGCAAGCTGGTAACAACCACCCGATTTGTACTGGACGAGCGAATTTGCGACGGGTATTATTTTGCCTCTGCTATTAAAGTATTTAAACGCTATATGCGGCACCCGGAGCTGTTGCTTCTGCCGCCGGACTATATTGGCGTAGATGAGTAAAAAAGAGTAGAATCTTAAAAGGGTGATAGGTATGCGATATATTTTTATGCGGTTTCCCGGTGGAAAAGCCAAGGCGGTTACGCTCAGCTATGATGACGGGAAGAAACAAGACAAGCGTCTTTCTGACCTTTTTACCGCAAACGGTATGAAATGTACCTTTAATTTAAATGGTGATGCCTACCGTGGTCAGGCGGGCCTATCCAAAGAAGAGGTTATAGAGCATATTCTAAAGCCCGGCCATGAAATTGCTCTGCATGGCTATTGTCACCGTGCTCCCGGCGGTCTTCGCCCCCTTGATGGGATTAAGGATATTTTAGATAACCGTTTGGAACTGGAGCAAAAATACGATAGAATCATACGAGGCTTGGCGTATCCTGATTTTGGGATTACCCGCTTTGAAAACGGAGCAAGTTATGAGCAGATTAAAAGCTATCTGACGCATTTAGACATTGCCTATGCCCGGTCCTTAGGTGGCGATAATAACCGGTTTAGCATGCCGACGGATTGGCACAACTGGGTGCCGACGGCATCTCACAACAACCCCAAGCTGATGGAGTGGATTGAAGAATTTTTAGCTCTGGATATAAAAAACGAGGGGTATCCTGCTGCCAGAGAACCCAGGCTTTTCTTCCTGTGGGGGCATAGCTCTGAGTATGACGATAAAGATAACTGGCACTTAATCGAAACAGTTTGTGAAAAGCTGGCCGGTCATGAAGATGTTTGGTATGCTACTAACATGGAAATTTATGAATATTCAGAAGCTTACCAAAGCCTTGTTTTTAGTGCGGACGGTAAAAAGGTTTATAACCCGACGCTTTTCACCCTTTGTTTTGAGGTGGATATGGTGGCTTATACCATTTCGCCCGGCGAAACAATAACTCTGTAAGATTATAGTCAAGGAAGAAGGATATAGCATGGATATGGTGCTTTTAACAGCCCTAGGCGTTGGCGGAGCAACGGTTATCGGCTCTGTGATTGGCTTTTTGTTTAGAGGTATTTCCCACAGATTTTCCGATATTGTTCTGTCCTTTGCGGCAGGGGTTATGCTGGCGGCGGCTGTATTGGGGCTGATTGTTCCCTCCGTTGAATACGGCGGAAAATTTGGTGTTATCATCACCGTTCTGGGTATTTTCTGCGGTGCTCTTTGTTTGAATTTAATTGATAAATTAGTGCCCCATCTTCATAAGCTGGTGGGGTCTGATATAGAAGCCCATAACAATACAAACTTAAGCAAGGTTCTTTTGTTTGTTACGGCGATTGCCATTCATAATTTGCCGGAAGGAATTGCGGCAGGTGTTGGCTTCGGTTCGGGAAACACCTCCCAGGCACTGCTTATTGCCGGGGGTATTGCTTTGCAGAATGTGCCGGAGGGCATGGTCATTATCGGGCCCATGCTGTCTGCCGGCGTAACGCCCCGGAGAACCTTTGTTTGTGCTTTGATGACGGGCCTTGTTGAAGTGGTGGGTACCTTGATTGGCTATTTTGCCGTGAGCGTTTCTCAGGCGGTGCTTCCCTTTGCACTTGCCTTTGCCGGCGGCACTATGCTGTATGTTATCAGCGATGAAATGATACCTGAAACCCATGCCCACGGTTCAGAGCGTGGTGCAACCTATGCCCTTTTGGTGGGTTTTTGTATTATGTTGATTTCTGATGTTCTGTTAGGGTAGATATGTATTATATGGAGGACACTATGGTTCAGGAGATTACCAGTAGTGAACATAAGCTGGTTAAAAAAATTGCCAGTTTAAAAGAAAAGAAATACCGTGAGCGTTACGGCGAATTTATGGTGGAGGGTGCCTTGTCTGTTACATGGGCACTTTCTTCGCCTTATCAGGTTCGGGATATTGTTTTCTCCGAGGATTTTCACTTGCCGGAGGATTTACAGACAGAGGGCAAAAACCTGGTGAAAGTGTCGGCACATTTGTTTGCGAAAATGGCTGATACCAAAACACCCCAAGGTATTTTATGCACCTGCAGCCTGCCGGAAACACCGGCTATGCCGGAGGCAGGCTTGTTTGTATACTGTGACAGAGTTCGTGATCCGGGCAACCTAGGGACGATTATCCGCACGGCAGATGCCATGGGCTTTGACGGGGTGATTCTGTCGCCGGACTGCGTTGACCCTTACAACCCGAAGCTGGTTCGCTCTACTATGGGTTCGTTGTTTCACATTACCTTGTATGACGGCGTGGATTACGAAACTATGGCGACCTGGCAAAAACACGGGTTTAGCCTGGTGGTTTCTGCACTTTCGGAGCGTGCCGTTACGCCCCAGGAGCTTTCTGTAACAGATAAAACAGTGATTGTTATGGGAAACGAGGCCTCCGGCGTTTCAAAAGAGATACTGTCTCTTGCCGATTCTGTGGTGAAAATTCCTATGGCCGGCAGTGCTGAGTCTCTAAACGTGGCGGCGGCAGCAGCTATTTTAATGTATGAAGCGGCAAGAAAATGCAAACGGATTTAAAGGAATTATATGATGGATAATACATTTATGAAAATGGCACTTTCTGAGGCGGAAAAAGCCGCCGTGGCGGGAGAAATCCCTGTTGGTGCCGTGCTTGTTAAGGACGGACAGGTGATTGCCCGGGGGCATAACCTGACGATGGAAAAAGATACTATGTTGGCTCATGCAGAGCTTTTGGTCATCGAAGAAGCCCTGCAAACCCTTTCTGTAAGGCGGCTTACGGGCTGTTCTTTATATGTGACCTTAGAGCCTTGCCCTATGTGTGCCGGAGCAATTTTGCTCTCGCGGCCGGACAGGGTGTACTTTGGAGCGTATGACGCTAATGCCGGGGCCTGCGGCGGCAAGCATGACGTTTTGTGCAGCAGCGGCATAGAGGTTTACGGAGGCATTATGGAGGCAGAATGCAGCAGCTTGTTGCAACGGTTTTTTGCGAAATTGAGAACGAACTTTTAACACTGTAAAAAAAGCTGGAAAAGGTCTGCTTTTTATGATACAATAAAAATACTTGTAAATTGATTGATATACAAAGGAGAATACATATATGGCAGCGAAAAAAAGAAGAACGACTGCAAAAACGAAGAAAGGAAAACAGCGTACCGTTGACACGCCTATGAAAAATGAATTTATTTCATTGTTCATTATTGTGGCGGGTTTGCTTTTGGGTGTATTTCTCTATGCCCCCAGCGGTGCGGTAGGGCGATGGATTGCCGGCTTTTGTGCTGGATTTTTAGGTCTTCCGGCATACCTTACACCCCTTTTGTTGCTGGCTTTTGGTATTCATCGTGCCATCGGCAAGGGCTATGAGGCAAGTAAGCCGAAATACATTCAGCTTTCTCTTTCAATTTTGGTGCTTTCGGCACTGTTTCAACTGTTCTCCGGCTATGAACCTGTGAATCCGCTGTTGCTACCAAACCTTGCTGATTACTGGACTCTTGGCAGTGAGGGTATTGGTGGCGGTGTGCTTGGCGGTATTCTTTGCGATATTTTTGCAAATTTAATCGGCAAAATTGCAGCGGGTATTATTTTAATTACTGCCCTCGTGGTTTTGATTATGATTTTGACCAAGTGGTCGCCTCTTAAGGCTCTGCTTCGCCTGATTGTCCGCCTGTTTGTTGATGTAAAGAAAATCAAGGCTCAGGCAGCGGAAGAAAGAAGACAAGCAGAAGAGAAAATGGCCGCTGCTGTAAAAGAATCAGTCGGTAAAAAGAAAATTGCCAATTTTGACGATGAGGAGGTTGTCTTTACCGGCGGTGAAGAGGAATCGCCGGTTGTAGCGAAACCTTATGATGAAGAAGGGTATATCCCCGATTCTCTGCGGGATATTCCCATTGACGGAGACGCTCTCAACTATGACACAAACGAGTTGGATTCTATTTTAAATCAAGTGTTACCGGTAGACGTTGTACCGGAAAAAAAGGAGATTTTTGAAGAAGCTGAAACGGTAGAGGAACCTGTTGGAACGGCTATCAAGACCAAAGCAGAATCTTTATCCGTGGAAGAAACAGAGGAAATTGCACAGGAACTGGAAGAGGCTTTTGAAAAAATTCCTTATACCTATCCTGATGTAACCCTGTTAAACAATGCAAGCAGTGCTATGGACAGTGCGGACTCCCGAGCTGAACTGAAAGACACCGCAACCAAACTGATTGCAACCTTAAAGAGCTTTAATGTCGATGCAAAGCTCTTAAACGTCAGCAAAGGGCCCACGGTTACCCGGTACGAACTAAAGCCCGGTGAGGGTGTTAAGGTCAGCAAAATTGTAGGCTTATCTGACGATATTGCCCTGCGACTGGCGGCAACCGGCGTCCGTATTGAGGCTCCTATTCCCAACAAAGAGGCAATTGGTATCGAAATTCCTAACAAAACCGTTGCAACTGTCAGCATTCGTGAGGTTTTGGATTCTGATGAATTTAAGAATTTCCCCTCCAAGCTTGCCTTTGCCCTGGGTAAAGACATTGCGGGCAAAAATGTGGTTGTGGATTTGGGCAAAATGCCTCACCTTTTAATTGCCGGTGCTACGGGCTCCGGTAAGAGTGTTTGTATTAACACGCTGATTACCAGTATTATCTATAAGGCTGACCCCAACGAGGTTAAGCTTTTGATGGTAGACCCGAAAGTGGTTGAACTTAACGTCTATAACGGAATTCCCCATTTGATGATTCCCGTTGTTACGGACCCCAGACGTGCCTCCGGTGCTCTTTACTGGGCGGTCCAGGAGATGACACGGCGGTATGCTATGTTTGCAGAAAGCAATGTTCGTGACATTAAGGGTTATAACGAGATGATTCGGGAAAATGGTGGCGAGAACACTATGCCCCATATCGTTATTATCATCGACGAGCTGGCAGACCTTATGATGGTTGCTCCCGGTGAAGTGGAAGACTCTATCTGCCGTCTGGCTCAGATGGCCCGTGCTGCCGGTATGCACTTGGTAATTGCGACCCAGCGTCCCTCTGTTGACGTTATTACGGGTATTATTAAGGCAAATATTCCGTCCCGAATTGCTTTTGCGGTTTCTTCTCAGGTAGACAGCCGTACAATTTTAGATGCTGCCGGTGCGGACAAGCTTCTGGGCCGGGGCGATATGCTCTTTGCTCCCGTGGGTTCTTCTAAGCCCACCAGACTCCAGGGTGCTTTTATTTCCGATAAGGAAGTAGAACGGGTTGTGGAATTCATTAAAAGCGGGCATACGGTACGCTATGATGAAGATATTATTGAAAAGATTGAAAATGGTAAAACCGTAAATATTTCCGGTAATGATGATGACCCGGGAGACAGCGATGAGCTGTTGCCCCGTGCCATTGAAATTGCTGTGGATACGGGAAAAATTTCTGCTTCCTACTTGCAGAGACGGTTAAAGATTGGTTTCTCCCGTGCGGCAAGAATTGTTGACCAGATGGAAGAGAGAGGCTGGATTGGTCCCCAGGATGGCAGCAAACCCCGTGAGGTACTGCTTTCTAAAGAAGATTATTTAGAAATGAGTATTCAGTCATGAGAGGCATAGATGCAGGTTTTCTGCCGGTAACACGGGAGGAAATGGACGCCTTAGGCTGGGATAGTCTTGATTTTCTGTATATTTCCGGTGATGCCTATGTTGACCACCCCTCCTTTGCCGTGTCGGTCATTACCCGCGTGCTGACAGCTGCAGGGTATCGGGTAGGGGTAATCTCGCAGCCGGACTGGCAAAGCGTTGATGCATTCTGTGTGTTGGGCCGTCCGAAACTGGGCGTTTTAATCGGTGCCGGAAACTTGGATTCCATGGTGGCACATTATACCGCCGCTAAAAAACCGCGGCGGCAGGATTTGTACTCTCCCGGCGGGGAGAGCGGCAAACGCCCTGACCGTGCGACGGTGGTGTATGCAAACCGGGCGAAAGAAGCCTTCCCCGGCGTTCCTATTATCATTGGCGGCATTGAGGCAAGTCTCAGACGGTTGGCTCATTATGATTACTGGCAGGACAAAGTCCGTCGTTCCGTTTTGTTTGACAGCCGAGCAGACCTTTTGCTTTACGGCATGGGTGAGCAGTCTGTTGCCGAGGTGGCAGATGCTTTGGCGAAAGGCACAGACATAGAAAAACTGCACCACATTCGGGGAACCTGCTACATTGCGGGGTCTTTAGAAGAAATAAAAACAGAGTATTTACTGCTGCCTTCTTTTGAGGCAGTTTGTGAAGATACAAAAAAATATGCTGAAATGACCCGGGATTCTTTTTACGAGCAAGACCCGGTTCGGGGCAAAACGCTGGTACAGCCTCACGGTAATCGGTTTTTAGTGCAAAATCCGCCTATGCCGCCGTTATCCGGCAAGGCTTTAGACGCGGTGTATGAACTGCCCTACGTCCGCAAGGCACACCCAATGTATGATGCATCAGGCGGTGTTCCAGGGCTTTCTGAGGTACAGTTTTCCATTAGCTCATCAAGGGGTTGCTTTGGCTCTTGTAACTTTTGTTCCTTAGCTTTTCATCAGGGCAGAGTGGTTACGGCAAGGAGTCATGAGTCCATCTTGCGTGAAGCGGAGCTTATAAAGGATTTGCCCGGTTTTAAAGGGTATATCCATGATGTAGGCGGCCCTACGGCAAATTTCCGTCAGCCTGCCTGCGAGAAACAGAAAACGGCAGGTACCTGCCGGAACAAACGTTGCTTATACCCTGATGTTTGCAAAAACATTCAGGCAGACCATACAGACTATCGTTTGCTTCTAAAAAAACTTCGGGAGCTGCCCTATGTTAAGAAAGTGTTCGTGCGGTCGGGAATTCGATTTGACTACCTGATGGCTGATCGTGACGACCGGTTTTTCCGCGAACTTTTGGAGCATCATGTCAGCGGACAGCTGAAGGTGGCACCGGAGCATATTGCAGACTCGGTGCTGTCTTGTATGGGAAAACCCTCAGCCAAAGTTTACGACGGGTTTAAAAAGAAGTTTTACAAGCTTAACGAGATGTTAGGTAAAGAGCAATATTTAGTGCCGTACTTAATGTCATCGCATCCCGGCTCAACCTTACAGGAAGCCATAGAGCTTGCGGAATATTTAAGACGGGAAAAAATAAGACCGGAGCAGGTGCAGGATTTTTATCCCACGCCCGGCTCTGTTTCCACAGCTATGTACTACACGGGGCTTGACCCCTTTACCATGCAGCCGGTACACGTTCCCAAAGGGGAGGAAAAAGCCATGCAGCGAGCACTGTTGCAGGCGTTTTTGCCGGAAAACCGACGGCTGGTTATGAAAGCATTACAAAAAGCGGGGAGAGAAGACTTAATCGGGTTTGGTCCTAATTGTCTGATTCCGCCCCGACCGGAAAATACAGGAGGAAAAAACAATGAAGGAAGCAAAAATTTTAGACGGAAAAGCAGTATCTCAGAGAATCAAAGACGAACTGAGGGTCGAGGTAGAAAACCTAAAGGCAAAAGGAATCAATCCGGGGCTGGCAGTCATCATCGTGGGCGATGATCCGGCATCTAGAATTTATGTCAATAACAAAAAGAAAGCCTGCGAATATTGCGGAATTCGTTCCTTTGAATATGCAATGCCGGCGGAGACCACCCAGGAAGAGCTGATGGCACTTATTGAAAAGCTGAACAACGATGACAGCGTTGACGGCATTCTCTGCCAGCTGCCTATCCCCAAGCATTTAGACGAAAAAGCCGTTATTAACGCAATTCGTCCTGATAAAGACGTTGATGCATTCCACCCCGCAAACGTGGGCAAAATCATGATTGGTGATTATGATTTTCTGCCCTGTACACCGGCAGGTGTTATGGAGCTCATCAAAGAGAGCGGTATTGATATTACCGGTAAAGAATGCGTTGTGATTGGCCGCAGCAATATTGTTGGCAAGCCTATGGCGATGCTTCTGTTGCACGCACACGGCACCGTGACCATTTGTCATTCCCGTACAAAGGATTTAGCTGAAACCGTTCGTCGGGCTGATATTGTGGTAGCGGCTGTGGGCGTTCCGGAACTGATTACCGGGGATATGATTAAAGAGGGTGCGGTTGTGATTGACGTTGGCATGAACCGCTTGGCTGATAAAAAACTGGTGGGCGATGTGGAATTTAGCGGTGCTTCCGAGAAAGCATCTGCCATTACGCCGGTGCCCGGCGGCGTTGGCCCCATGACCATTGCCATGCTCATGAAAAACACCGTAAAAGCGGCTTTGGTACATAGCGAGAACAAATAATTAAAAAAATTAAAAAAACTCTTGCATTTGGTAAAAATTTTTGGTATAATATCTTGTGCTGGCTTGTTTGTGCGAAAAGGCAAAGCAGGCAAGTGCATGACAAAGTTAAAAATTTGCCGTATATTTATTGTTTTGAACATATGGGAGGTGTACGATCAATGGCAAAATGTGAAGTTTGCGGAAAAGGCCTGGTTTTTGGTATTAAGGTCAGCCATTCCCACAGAAGAACAAACAGAACCTGGAAAGCCAACTTAAGAAAAGTTAAGGCAATGGTTAACGGAACACCGAAGACCATCAACGTTTGCTCCAGATGCCTTCGTTCTAACAAGGTAACGAGAGCTGTCTAATTGAAGATGCATAAAAGGTACCGATTATATCGGTACCTTTTTTGTTGCTCAGATTGGGTGTAGCAAAATGCACAGACCACGCAAAGCAAAATAAATTGTAAAATAATGTATTGTGTAAAATTTAAAAATTGATAAAATTGTGGTTGAAATTCGTTTTGTAACGAATTTCTTAATAAACAATGCTTTGCGTTTCGAATAAACTTCACCTCTCGGCGTACCTGAGTACGCCGTCGGGATTCAGTTTATCCAATCTGTACTATTTTGCGTCCACCCTAAAATGGTCAAAATGCACAGAGCTACTCGTCTGGACTACATAAATAAAAGCCATGCTTTTGCATGGCTTTTATTTATGTAAGAAGTAATAATTTTTCTAAATCATAAACCGTTTCGCAAAGCACATCAGCTCCGGAGTCAGTCAGTTCTTTTTTGTCCCCGTAGCCATATAAAACGCCGATGGTAGACAGTCCGGCTTCTTTTCCTGCGGCAATATCAAAACAGCGGTCGCCAACCATAACGGCATCGTTTTTATCCAGGTTGTTTTCTGCGATTACATAGTGAATCACGTCAAGTTTTTCAACCCGTTCTCCTGAAAGGAGACTGCCGCCTACAAAGTCAAAATATTCTGCTAAAGCAAAATGCTCTAAAATCTTTTTTGCATATACGGTGGGCTTTGATGTAGCTAAAAACAGCCGCTTATTTTGGCGTTTCAGCCCGGAGAGAAGGTCTGGAATCCCTTCGTAGACCTTGTTTTCGAAAATGCCTGTTTCGGCAAAATATTCCCTGTATTTTTGCAGGGCAACTTCGGCATCTTTTTCTGAAAACCCGTAAAATTTTTCAAAAGAGCCTTTAAGGGGCGGACCGATAAAGGGTGTGAGCTTCTCTAAGGAGGAAACCGCAATGCCAAAATGAGAAAGGGCGTAGCGAACTGATTTGGTAATCCCTAACATAGGGTCTGTCAGGGTGCCGTCTAAATCAAATAATATCGTCCGTTTCTTCTGCAAAATTAGTTGTCTCCCTTTCTTCTTTGTCGGTCTCACCAACCTCTAAACGGTTGATGGAAACCTCGTAAGCCGTTTTGGTAACGGTTTCTGTGTCGCTAATTTTTTTCTGATACTCTCTTGACTGCATTCGCCCCCAGATTTTTATATTTTCACCCACCTCAAGGTGCTTTGCAAACCGGGCATTTCTGCCCCAGGCGATGCAGGGTATGTAGTCAGACTTGTTAAAGGCACGGTTTACCGCCAGCAGTATATCGGCAATTTCTCTGCCAAAGGGGGTCACCCGATACACAATCGGCTTGCAGATGTAACCGTTTAAGTAAATTTCGTTAATGGGTTCATCGGTTTCATAGGCGATTGCTACGTCTTTAGCAAACAGAGTCAAAACCAATTTATTTCCCTGACCTGTGTAGTTGTTATAAGAACGAAACTGTCCGGAAACAGAAAGGTGCATACCAATATCAATGCTGATTTCCGTCAGCATTTTTTCCGAGATGGTCACACAAATTAAATCGCTGTTCTGGCTTAAGCGGTCAGAACGCAGCATAAAGCGGTAAAAACGTTCGCCGTGTACATCGTGGCTGTAAGTTAAATACCCACAGACGGTGCCAACAACGCAGGCTTCATTATCTTCTATGCAGTTTAACATACCGTATGTCTCCCTTCGTAGTGTCTGCAGAGAGGCTCTGCTAAACTAGGATATACGGTACATTCTATTATACGTTCTGCAAATTTATGCTGAAAAATTTACGGTTTACTGATTTTTTTCTGCTACAAGATCTTCCGCAATTTTATTCACATCGCCGGCACCTAAGGTAATAACAAAATCACCCGGGTTTGCCTTGCTCTTTAAGATTGCCTCGGCTTCTTCAAAACTTTTTATATACTGAGCGTTGTGAGAGTGTTTTTGAATCTCTTCAGCAAGCTCGCGAGAAGAAATCAGCCCTGTGTCCTTTTCCCGGGCAGCGTAAATATCTACCACCAAAACCCCGTCAGCATCTTTAAAGCTTCTGGAAAACTCCTCTTTCAGTTTAAAGGCCCGGGTATAGGTATGGGGCTGGAAGACGCACCAAACCTTGCCGCTACCGGCTGTTTTGGCTGTTTTTAAGGTGGTCATAATCTCCGTGGGGTGGTGTGCATAGTCATCAATTACGCGGGCACCGTTATAAAGCCCTTTCTGCTCAAAACGGCGTTTGGTGCCGCCGAACGCATCAAACCCTTTTTGTATGCTTTCCGGCGTAACCCCTAAAAGGTCTGCCGCCGCAATGACAGCCAGGGCGTTTTTAACGTTATGCGGACCGGGGACGGACAAAGCGGCTTCCATATAAAATTCGCCGTTTTTTAAAACGGTGAACTCGCCGCAGCCGTTACCGTTAAAGGCTATGCTGTCAGCAAAAAAGTCTGCCATCTTGTCTTCCGTTGAAAAGGTAATAACCGGGCGGTTAATCCCTGCCACAGAAGCGAGTGCGTTTTTATCGTCACCGTTTACAATCAAAGCCCCGTCTTCGGGAGTGATTTCTGCAAAGGTATGAAAACAGTCAATAATATCGTTAATATCTTTAAAATAATCTAAATGGTCTTCTTCAACATTTAAAATCAAACTGATTTTCGGGAAAAATTTTAAGAAACTGCCGCAGTATTCGCAGGCTTCGGTTACCAGGTATTCATTTTTGCCGATGTGCATATTACTGCCGATGGAGGGGAGAATACCCCCGACTAAAATAGTAGGGTCAAGGCCCTCTGCCATGAGCACCTGAGAGAGCATGGAAGTCGTGGTGGTTTTACCGTGGGTACCGCTGACAGCAATGGGTGTTTCATACCGCTTCATGATAGCACCTAATAAGACAGCACGTTCAACCACGGGAACCCCTAACGTTTTTGCGTACATAAGCTCAGGGTTATCCCGGGAAATAGCGGCGGTATACACAACAGCGGCGGGGTCTTTTATGTTTTCGGGGCTGTGCCCCACAGAAACAGCAATCCCTTGACGGATTAAGTTCTGCACGCTGGAGCTATCTTTAAAATCAGAGCCGGTGACTGAAAAACCGTCTGTTTTTAAGATAACGGCAAGGGCACTCATGCTGATGCCGCCAATACCAATCATATGAATGGATTTTTGTTTATCTAATTTTTCTAAATTAAATTGTTCCATAAAAAGAGCACCCCAAATTTAATCATACTTATATATGTTATTATATTACATCTTGGAAAAAAATAAAAGCACTTTTTTAGAATTTATGTATATTTCTGTGGCTTTGATAAAAAATAAAGTCAATACTGGTGACAAAGGAGCAGACAAATGCAAATAACAGATATTAGAATCAGAAAAATTAACTTAGACTCAAAAATGAAGGCGGTGGTTTCCGTTACCTTTGATAACTCTTTGGTCATTCACGATATTAAGGTGATTGAGGGAACGGATAAAATGTTTATTGCCATGCCCAGCCGAAAAACTCCGGAGGGAGAATTTAAGGATATTGCACACCCCATTAACATGGATATGCGGGATAACCTTGAAAAAAATATTCTGGAAAAATATCAGTCGGCACTGATTTCAGAATCAGAAGACAGCCAGGCGTAACGCCAGTGTAAAGGAGCCAATATGATTTTAAAGAAAAGTCTTGCAGAAAATCAGGCAATTTTGGATGCTATTTTGCCGGTGAATAAAAGTAAAGATTTACTGGTCAGAAACTTTCTTTTAGGTGGACGCAGTGCCAGACTTTACTACCTGGACGGGTTTTTAAACGATGTGGTTATGGAACGTATGGTCAGCCGTATGCTTGCCATCACGCCGGAGGCTATTTCGCAAACGAAAGACCTGTGGGATTTTATAGATAAGTTCATAACCTACACAGAGGTTGATGTTTTTACAAAAACCGATGATGTTGTACTTCAGGTTTTATCGGGGAAAAGTGTCTTTTTGGTTGATGGCTTAGAGGGTGCTTTGGTCGTTGACCTCCGTGAATATCCGGCAAGAAGTGTTGATGAGCCGGAAAAAGAACGGGTTATGCGTGGCTCCCGGGACGGCTTTGTAGAGACCGTTATCTGGAACACGGCACTGATTCGACGCAGAATCCGCGACCCGAAGCTGATTGTGGAAATTATTCATGTGGGGGAGCGTTCCAAAACTGACGTTGCCATTGTTTATATTGAAGATTTAGTCAAGCAAGATGAGCTTGCCATTGTTAAGAGCAAATTAAACGGCATTAAGGTGCGGTCCCTGACCATGAATATGGAAAGCCTGACAGAGTGTATGGTGGAAAAACATTGGTATAATCCCTTTCCCAAGGTTCGTTTTACAGAACGACCGGATTCGGCGGCAGCAGCCGTTTTAGAGGGCGATATTATTGTTTTGGTGGATAACTCACCACAGGCAATGATTATGCCGACCACTCTTTTAAGCTTTATGGAAGAACCCAATGACTATTATTATCCACCCTTAGTGGGGAGCTATATCCGCCTTGTGCGAAGCCTGGTGTTTATTACCACCCTGGTGCTTTCGCCCCTTTGGTATCTGGCGGTGGAATATATTGATAAACTGCCGCCGCAGTTATGGTTTTTAAACATCTCAGAGCCAGCGGCGGTACCGCTGATTTTACAGTTGCTTCTTTTAGAGGGTGCCATTGATGTACTCAGGCTTGCCTCGGTTAACACGCCCAATATGCTGGGCAACTCGCTGAGTATTATCGGTGCACTTTTGTTGGGTGAATTTGCGGTTAAGTCTGGGTGGCTTGTGCCGGATACAATCCTATATATGTCCTTTATTGCCATTGCCAGCTTCACGCAGCCCAGCATTGAGTTGGGGTATGCCTTTAAATTTATGCGAATTATCCTCCTGCTTTTGACCTATTTCTTTAAGATTTGGGGCTTTATCGGCGGGTTGATTTTAACCGTTATTGTGATTGCCTGCAATAAATCCATTACGGGGAAAGGGTATTTGTATCCTATTGTACCTTTTAATTGGAAAGCGTTAAAGGCACATTTATATAGGCATAAGCTGAAGGTGGAAAAATAATTGGCAAAAATAAAAAAGCTCATTCTTTAATGAGCTTTTTTTGTTTATTTTTTTCTCTTTAAAATCAGTTGTTTTAAATGGGAAAAGTCGCTGTTGCGGATGGTGTCTGCCGAAAGGGAAACAGAAGCACCGCAGAGGCAACATTCCAGCACCAAATCGTCTTCTCTGACCTCAACATCAATCATATTGGAGCCACACTCGCAGTACAGGCTTTCATTATCGGAAAGCTCCTGGATTTTATCAAGGGCTTTAAGCATCGTCACGCCGTTTTTGCCGGTATGCTCTAAGCCACAGGCGGAGATAACCTCTTCGATATAGTGCTCATTGTGCACCACGGCTTTCTGCACGGCTTCGGTTCTTCCGATAAAGACAAGGCCCACCACTACGTTTGGGCAGGTAAACTCTGTACAGTCTTTTTTTGCCAGTGCCTGAAAGGGCAGAGAAAATTTATGGGTTTCGTCACAAACCAAGCAATCGACGGAAACGATAAAGCTATTTTTGTTTTCCGGAATAATAATCAGCTCAGACTGACCGCAGGAACATTCAATGCTCACGCCTTTTTCGCCGGAAAGCTCAAACATAGAAAAGCTGCCAAAGGTAATTTCGCCGCAACTGGGGCAACGGTAAGCAGCTGTTCTGTCAAAATTGATAATCATGCTAATTCCTCACTACCTTATTTCTAATCCTCATTTATCATACTACAAAAAAACAAAAA
>JAFQWH010000025.1 GCA_017407515.1 Clostridia bacterium
AAAAAGAACGGTTTTAAAGTGAATAAGCTGGGTGATTATCCTTTAAAACTTGAGAAAAAGCCTGAATAAGAGGAGAAGCATATGAAACAGATTCCAGAGCAGGAACTGGCAAAAAAACGGCCGATTCCCTTTTACTACATAACCACTCACGACCCCGAAGAACTTACCTATGAAAAGTTTTATGAAGACTTATCAGACATGAAAGAAAAAGGCTACGGTGGCGTGGTTTTGTTTAACCGCCCGCCCAGTGGCTTTACTCGTGATATTTATTTCACGGAAGCGTGGTTCTCTATGGTGGAAAACTGCGTTCGTGCCTGTCATGATTTGGGGCTTCGTCTTTGGCTGAATGACGACTATGACGCACCGCCGGGAGATATTGGCGGCAGACTGGAAAAAATTGCTCCTCACTTAAAACCCCTGCGGTTGCGGCTTAATGGGGAGACGGTAACGGTGGAGGAAGTGCCTTGGGGTTTCCCTGCCTATGAGCACCCCGAAAGCCCGATTTACTTCCAAAAGTATGTCTATGAAGAATATAAACGCCGTTTTGGCAAGTATTTCGGCAATACAATTGTGGGTATGTTCTCTGATGCAGATTCACGTCGAGTCAACAGCGATGTGTATACAACAGGTTCTCAGATGAAGGAATATTTCCCCTGGACGGAGACCTTTAAGGAAACCTTTGAGGCGGCTTATGGCTATGATATTACGCCGTATTTGCCCTCAATTATCCGCAGAGAGCCGTCAAAGGAGAGCCGTGATTATTGGGAGCACAACAACGTTCTTTATATGAACTGGTTTGCTTCTAACTACAAATGGTGTCAGACAAATGGTCTTGAATATACCTTCCACACCAGCGACACGGCACCGTATCCTGTGACCACTACCTATTTTAACTCTGCCTTTGCAGAGGGTAAGGCTATTGATGCCGGTCAGCATTGCGACTGGCCGGGAACAGACCACGAAACTTTGAATCTAAACGGTGCACCCTGGGTGCGGAGAGATTTGTATGACCATGGCTACCTCATCTATGCCGGAGATGCCGACCATGCACGTTCGAAAAACTTTTATGATACCTATGCTGACCTCCGGGCAAAGCAGGCACAGTCTTCGGCATATTTATATGACAAAGCCGGGGTTATGTGCGAAATGTATGCCGGTGTTAATTGGTATGCGTCCTATAAAGACCTGCGGAACATTGCCTCCTGGCAGTTTATGCAGGGAGTTAACTTTGTGGTGTATCAGGCGTATCACTATCGCCTTTGGGGTGTGACAAAACATTTTGCACCTCTTGCTTTTTCACGGCATAGCCATATAGATTTTACCATTCGTGAGTTTAACGATTGGGTGGCAGAAACAGCGTATATCTGTGCACAAGGTAAGCTGAAGGTAGATGTAGCACTCTTAGATGCCACAGACACCATCTGGGAAGGCACCGGCGACAGCCCGAAAGAGCTTGAGCTTGTAAAACGGTTCCACAATCTGCCCAATGGCTTTGTGATTTCTGACTTAAAGGGTGTGCGTCGCAAGGCAAACCAGCTTAAAGCGGTGGTGAACCCCGGTTTGCCCTTATCTGACGCTGAAAAGGAAGAAATCCGCTCGCTGGGTCTTAAGCTTTATGAATATGAAGAGGTTGACAAAATTGAGAGCGAAATTCCCTGCGGCATCAGCTGGCAAGGCACAGGCAAGCTGATGTTTATGCGTCGGGAACTGGAAGACGGCAAAGAGCTTTTGGTTGTGGGTAACATTGAAAGTGACGACACCGTTACCGGTACTCTGACCTTTGGCGGCAAGGACTATGAAATTGAGCTTACCTCCGGCGAAATGGCGTTCTTTGGTGGCGGCTTTGACAAGTACCGCACACCGATAAAGGATACAGAAAAGATGATGCTTTCCGATACAGCCGAGGTTACCTTCAGTCAGCCCAATCTGCTGCCGCTGGTTCGTTGGGAGAACGAAAAGGGTAAGGGCATTACCTTGAAAAATCCTGAAACCAACGTTAGCTGGGTTGTTGCAAGTGGATGGGTAATGCCGCAGCTTGAAACAATCCCGGCAGAGCCTACCATGAACCCCGTATTCCGCTTTGCTACGGATAAGGCTCTGGAGAGCCTGGAGCTGATGCTGCCTGAAGATATGATGACCTATGTTACATCTGTCAAAGTTGACGGCAAGGAGCTGGCCTATCAGCCGGCTATGATTTTTGATGATACATACAGAAGCTATGATTTTAGTGCAGGTGTTGGCGAGCATAGCATTGAACTTTCGCTTTCTGATTTTGTTCAGTCTAGCTGCTTGCCCTATCTTCGTGGTGAATTTGATGCCAAGATTGATATTTCCGGCGAGTATATCACAAACGGCGGCAGTTATATCACAGAGTTTGCAACGGTTTCTCTCACCGAAAGAAGAAAAACTCTAAAGACCGGTCTTTCCTGGACGGAGCAGGGTCAGCCCATGTATTCCGGTACAGCAGATTATAAGTTTACCATCGAGATTCCGGAAAACAGTAAAAACCCCACGGTTGTCATTCCTAATATGCATGATCCGGTGAAGGTGTATGTTGACGGAAAGCTTGTTAAAAACATTCCCTATGCACCTTACCGTGCAGAGCTCCCCATAGGTGCAGGCAAGCACGAAATTGTCCTTTCTGTTTGCAACACTTTGGGGAATATGTTAGATGCATTCAGAATGCCCTCGGGTCTTTTAACAAAGCCTTATATTACCTATGGGATGTAGCAAAAGGCACAGAACATTCATTGTAGGGGCGGGGTTCTATCCCCGCCCGTATAAGTATATAAAAAGGCGGTAGCAATTTGCTACCGCCTTTTTATATAGAATTTTATATTTTTAACTCGACTCAGGACGTTCTCGATTATACGTCAAACCGTAATTCTGTTGTATAAGGAATTTTGAAATGTTCGTATGCCTTCACCGTTGCCATTCTACCTCTGGGGGTGCGGTTTAAAAAGCCGATTTGCAGAAGGTAAGGCTCGTAAACATCTTCAATCGTGCCGGGGTCTTCACCAATGGAAGCCGCCAAAGTTTCAAGACCAACAGGGCCACCACCAAAGTTTTCGATGATGAATAAAAGCATTCGGCGGTCAATGGCGTCTAAACCGATGGGGTCAATTTCCATAGTGGTGAGTGCCATATCTGCAATCTCACGGGTAATGGTGCCGCCACCTTTAATCTGTGCAAAGTCACGAACACGCTTTAAGAGGCGGTTGGCAATTCTCGGCGTTCCCCGGGAACGTTTACCGATTTCCAGGGAGCCGGAGGCATCAATTTTGGTGCCTAAAATATCTGCCGATCGGCGGATAATTTCGTCAAGCTCCTCAGGGCTATATAGCTCTAACCGGCTGATAACCCCGAAGCGGTCACGCAGGGGTGCACTGAGTAGCCCAGAACGGGTGGTAGCACCAATCAACGTAAAACGGGGTAAATCCAGTCGGACAGAATGAGCACCGGGGCCTTTGCCTAAGATAATATCCAAAGAAAAGTCTTCCATAGCGGGGTAGAGAATTTCTTCAACGTGGCGGCTTAAGCGGTGGATTTCGTCAATAAACAAAATATCGTGCTCAGAAAGCCCGGTGAGGATAGCCGCCAAATCACCGGCACGCTCAATAGACGGGCCGGAGGTCACGCGAATATTAACCCCCATTTCGTTGGCAATAATACCGGCAAGGGTGGTTTTACCAAGACCCGGCGGACCGTATAAAAGAACGTGGTCTAAGGGGTCTTTTCGCTCTTTTGCCGCACGGATAAAGATTTTCATGTTTTCCTTAACCTTGCTCTGGCCTATGTATTCTTCCAGTCTGCGGGGGCGGAGGCTGTATTCAACATCTGAATCTTCTCCTAAGGTTCGGGAGGAGATAATTCTGTCTTCGTGTGTTTCTTCAAAGGGCATGGTTTAGCTCCTTTCTGTGATCATTGCAAAATCAAGATTTTGCAATGACAGTGAATAGTGAAAAGTGAATAGTGAAGAGTTTTGGAACAAATTCCTTGTGGAATTTGTTTTTTCATAAATTCTTCGCTAAAATTTTCAGGGCATTAGAGATAATCTGGGAAGTGGTTTCTCCCTCAGCACCGGAGACGGCACGGGCAGCTTCTGATTGGGTATATCCCAAAGCACAAAGTGCCTCTATGGCTTCGTTATCAAAGGAGGTGGTAACGGGTTTAAAGCCTGTTTCTTCGCCTGCTGTTTTGATAAAGTCGGCGTTATCCAGCTTATCTTTTAATTCTAAAACAATTTTCTGGGCAAGCTTGGTGCCAACGCCCTGAGCTCTCGTGATAGCTTTAAAATCACCGGTGACAACGGCTAAGGCAAACTCAGCAGGGCGGAGGACAGACAAAATTGCAAGCCCGGCTTTAGGGCCTGCACCGGACACGGAGATAATACGGCGGAACATAGAAAGCTCCTCGGACGATAAAAAGCCGTATAAATCCATGGCGTCTTCTGCTACCTTAAGGTATGTATAAATTTTTTTCTGACTTCCCACCGACAGGGCAGATAATCCGTAAGGTGACATATAAACCCGATAACCGATAGCACCCGTATCAATGATTACTGCGTTTTCTTCTAAGGCATCTACCGTGCCGCTTATAAATGCAATCACAAAAATTCCTCCTTTAAACCCCTTCCTGGTGGGTGAGCGTCTGATAGCCTGACGAATATCCGTGGCAAATGGCAATGGCAAGGGCATCTGCCGTATCGTCCGGCTTGGGAACGGCGGAAAGCCCTAAAAGAGACTTGACCATTCGCTGAACCTGAGCTTTATCGGCTCTGCCATAGCCGGCAACACTTTGCTTAACCTGCAGGGGTGTATATTCAAAAATGGGCACGTTCTGGACAGATGCCGCCAGCACAATTACGCCGCGACCGTGAGCAACAGAGATACCCGTTGTAATGTTGGTATTAAAAAACAATTCTTCGACGGCAAAAGCATCAGGTTTAAACCGCTCGATTAAAATATTGATGTCTTCAAAAATATTTCTGAGACGGTCAGACAGCTTCATGCCTGCCTTAGTGGTGACAGCACCGTAGTCAATGACCGAAAAACGGCCGGCGGTGTAGTCAATTACACCGTACCCGATGGTGGCTATACCGGGGTCGATACCCATAATAATCATACGTTTTACCTCAAAATGCATTATTTTTCACTTTTTTTGCATTTTTTTCAAAATTTATGTTGAGATTTTTTCAGTTCTACGCTATAATATATACCATAAGTATTATTATTCTATCATAGTTTTGGAGGAAATGCAAATGGCAACGAAAGAAAAAGTTATTTTGGCTTATTCAGGCGGTCTGGATACGTCTATCATCATTCCCTGGCTGAAAGAAAACTTCGACTATGAAGTTATCGCAGTCTGCGGTGATGTGGGTCAGGGTAAAGAGACCGAAGGCCTGGAAGAAAAGGCACTCAAGACCGGTGCTTCCAAATTATATATTGAAAACCTGCAGGAAGAATATGTAAGAGACTTTATCTGGCCCACCTTAAAGGCCGGTGCTATGTATGAAGGCAAGTATCTGTTAGGTACTTCTCACGCTCGTCCCTGCATTGCTAAGAGAATTGTTGAAATTGCTGAAAAAGAAGGCGCAACCGCAATTTGCCACGGTTGTACCGGTAAGGGTAATGACCAGGTGCGTTTTGAGCTGACCATTAAGGCTCTGGCACCTCACCTTAAAATTATTGCTCCCTGGAGAATGTGGGACATTAAGTCTCGTGAAGAAGAAATTGAATATGCTGAAGCTCGTGGCATTCCCGTGCCCGTTACCAAGGAAGATAACTATTCCATGGACCGTAACATCTGGCACTTAAGCCATGAGGGTATGGACTTAGAGGACCCTGCTAATGAACCTCAGCTTGATAAAATCTTAAAACTGATGGTTTCTCCCGAAAAAGCACCTGACACCCCGACCTATGTAACCATTGATTTTGAAAAGGGTGTTCCTGTTGCTATCGACGGCGTTCGTTATGATAGTGCTGTCAAGCTTTTAAAGAAAGCAAACGAGCTGGCTGCAGCTAACGGCGTTGGTATTGATGACATTGTTGAAAACAGACTGGTTGGCATGAAGAGCCGCGGCGTTTATGAAACCCCGGGCGGCACGCTTTTATATGCTGCTCACAAAGAGCTTGAATACCTTTGCCTTGATAAGCAGACACTGCACTATAAATTAAATCTTGCAAATCAGTTTGCAGACTTAGTTTACGACGGTCTGTGGTACACACCCCTGCGTGAGGCTATGAGTGCTTTTGTTGATTCTACTCAGGAAACTGTAACCGGTACTGTCAGAATGAAACTTTACAAAGGGAACTGCACACCTGCCGGCACAACTTCTCCTTACTCACTCTACGATGAAGAAATTGCAACCTTCAGCGAAGATGAAGTATATGATCAGAAGGATGCAGAAGGCTTTATCAACCTGTTTGGTCTGCCCATCAAGGTTCGTGCTATGATGAAGAAAAAGAACGGCGAAAAGCTGTACTAAAATTTAAACTTACATAAAATCAATATCATAAAATGCGATAAGAGCCGAGTTACACTCAGCTCTTATCTGCGTTTTATAAAAGTTAGAAAGGACGCCCGTTATGACGAAAAAAAAGCTTTGGGGCGGCAGATTTTCCAAGGAAACTGACGCGATGGTCGATGATTTTAATTCCTCAATTCGTTTTGATAACCGTATGTACTGGGAGGATATTGAGGGTTCGATTGCTCATGCCGGAATGCTGGGTCGCTGTGGCATCATTCCAAAAGACGATGCAGCTTTGATTCAGAAAACCTTAAAAGAAATCCGTGACGATATTGAGTCCGGCACCATAGAGTTTGATGTGTATGCGGAAGACATTCATATGAATGTTGAAACTATGCTCATTTCCCGCATTGGTGATGTGGGCAAGCGTTTGCACACAGGCAGAAGCCGGAATGACCAGGTGGCTCTTGACTTAAGACTTTATTTGCGTCGGCAGTGTGATGAAATGGAAACAATGCTCCGTTCTTTAATGGGCACCCTGCTTGAACTAGCCGAAGAGCATACAGAGACCATTATGCCGGGTTATACCCATATGCAAAAGGCACAGCCGGTGACCTTTGCACATCACCTTTTGGCATATTTTGAAATGTTAAAGCGTGATGCGGCAAGACTCTCTGAGTGCAGAGGGCGTATTAACGTTATGCCTTTAGGCTCAGGGGCATTGGCCGGCGCAACCTATCCGTTAGACCGTGAATATGTGGCGCGGGAATTAGGTTTTTCGGCTGTGACCAATAACTCCTTAGACGGGGTCAGCGATCGTGACTTTGCTATTGAGCTTTGCAGCGTTCTTTCTCTTTTGATGATGCACCTGTCCCGTTTTTCTGAAGAGTTGATTTTATGGTCAACTCACGAATTTTCTTTTGTGGAGATGGACGATGCCTATTCCACCGGGTCTTCCATTATGCCCCAGAAGAAAAACCCCGATGTGGCAGAACTGATTCGGGGTAAGACCGGCCGTGTGTATGGCGATTTAAACGCTCTGCTCGTAACCATGAAAGGCTTGCCCTTAGCTTATAACAAGGATATGCAAGAGGATAAAGAAGCGGTGTTTGACGCTGTGGATACAGCTAAGCTTTGTATGCCGGTTTTTGAAAAGATGATTAAAACCATGAAGGTGAAAAAAGATGTGATGCTAAAGGGTGCTAAGGGCGGCTTTGCCAATGCAACCGATGTGGCAGATTATCTTGTTAAAAAAGGCGTACCTTTCCGTGATTCTCACAGCATTGTGGGTCAGATGGTGGCAAAGGCTATTGGTTTAAACAAAAATTTAGATGACTTTACTTTAGATGAATTTAAAGAATGCTCACCCCTGATTGAAGAGGATATTTACGAAGCAATCAGCATGGAAACCTGTGTGGGTGACAGAAAGTTAAAAGGCGGTCCTGCACCGGAAAGAACAAAGCAGGAAATTATTGACGGCCGAGCATGGCTGAAGGAGGCTTTTTGATGGATAATGTATTTAAAGAATTAGGCCAGCGTATCAGCGGTCTTCGTGATGCTTGCGGTTATACGCAGGAAGAAATGGCAGAGGCACTAAACCTTGAGCTTTCGGTGTATCAGGAATACGAAGAAAACGGAAAAAACATTCCCATCAGTGTGGTGTATGAAATTGCCAATAAATGCGGCGTGGATTTTACAGAGATTATGACCGGTGTCAAGGCAAAGCTTAACACCTACCACGTGGTCAGAAGTGGGCAGGGTCGTGCTATTGACCGTTATCCCGGCTACAGCTTTGAGGACCTGGCATTTCGCTTTAGCGGAAAAATTATGCAGCCTCTTTTAGTAACCCTTGACCCGTCCGAGGAAAAGGCCGCTCCGGTGACCCATCCCGGACAGGAGTTTAACTATGTACTGTCAGGAACGGTTGCTGTTTTAATTGACGGTAAAGAGCTGGTGCTCGGTGCCGGCGATTCTATTTACTTTAATCCGGAGCTTCCTCACGGACAGTACTGTGTCGGAAACCGGTCCGCCGTGTTCTTAACTGTAATTTCTGAATAGATA
>JAFQWH010000003.1 GCA_017407515.1 Clostridia bacterium
AATTACAGGGGAGAGATGAACATGTTTTATGATTCAACATATATTATTTTGATACCGGCAATCATTTTTGCCATGTATGCACAGAGCAGAGTAAACCATGCATTTAACCGTTATTCCAAGGTTAGAAATATGAGAGGGCTCACTGGCGCACAGGCGGCAAGAAGAATGCTGGATGCCAATGGCCTGTATGACGTGCAGATTAATGCGATTCACGGCAGTCTCACCGATAATTATGAAAACAGCTTGGGCAACTATACTTTTGGCGAATATTATGCACCTTTCTTCTATGTTATCCCCGCATACAAAACCGATGCTAAGGATGATACTGTGTTAGCATTAAGCAGAAGCGTTGCTGACGTAACTTCCACCGGTTCTTCTACTGTTTACCTGCCTTTCTCCAAGCCGGTTTCTGACGGTGTGTTAACCGTTGAGTTCGACACTGTTCCTGAAAGTGCATTCTATATTGAATACGGTTTCGGTCTCCGTGATACTGAAAACGTAGCAACCGAATTCAACCCCTGGACCAGCTGGACCGATGCAACTCTGTTCGGTGGTTTCACCTCTTGGGGTTCAGGTCACGCAAACTGCGTAGTTGGTCAGCGTAACGTAAGAAACGTATTACCCGCTGTTGGTCCTTTGGCGGACGACCCGACAAGTCCAAGCTTTGATAAAGCTGTATACAACAACTGGTACGACGATGCAACTATGAAAGCAAGAGAAGAATTCGTGTTCGGTTCTTCTACAGCTAACTACAACGGTCATGTTGCTAACTCTGCCGGCGTTAGAGATGTACATGGCTCTGTTATGAATCTGACAAGTACTGCATATGGCGGTGAAGGTTTCCAGACCTGGCAGACATGGAAATTTGTTATTGATTTAGATAACGAATGCTTCGATTTCTATATCAATGATGTTCTGAAGAAATCTATGGATTATATCCCCGGTGGCAGTGCAGGTACCTATGATGCATTCGCTATCTTCAGCGGTCTGTTTGCAAACAACAAAACCGCTACCAATATCAATGGCAGCGGTAAAGAAAACGTTCTGTTCGTAGATAACGTTACCGTTACTCACGAAGGTGAAGGTGCAAACAGAATTCAGGAAAACAGCCAGCCCACCATCAAAGTTGACGGCGCTGCTTTAACTGACTTAAATGCAATCACAGCAAATTCCGTTGTTTCTGCTTACGCTGATTATTTAGCAGATGCAAAGGGTGGTAAAATCCTTCTGGCTGCTTACAAAGACGGCGAATTAGTTGCAACTAAAGTTGCTACTGCAGATGCAACCAAGATCATCGCTGTTGCAGCAAGGGGTAGTGAAGGCTTCGTTGGTGCTGATACTGTAAGAGCATTCTTATTAACCAACACTGAAGCAGGCTTCAAGCCCTTAGCAGCTTCTAAAACTGTTTCTAAATAATTCTATACAGAATTTTTCAAAAGCCGAGCAAAAGCTCGGCTTTTGTTTTTTTGTAGAAAGATATTGCAGAATGAAAGAAAAAATGATAGAATAATAATAGAAATACATTGTCTGGAGAAATGGTTATGGATATCACCGAAAAAATGCACAATGGGGTCCTCTATTATCCCGGTGACGAAAAGCTTTTGAAGGAACAGCTTGCCTGCCTGGACAAGCTCTTTGCCTTTAATCAACTGCCACCATCCGCCTATGAAGAAAAAGCGGTGCTCCTAAAAGAAATGTTTGCCGAAATTGGTGAGGGTTGTTACATCGAAACCCCCTTTCACAGTAATTTTGCCGGCAAACACGTGCATTTTGGCAAAAATGTCTATGCCAATTTCAACCTGACGTTAGTTGACGATACTCATATTTACGTGGGAGATTATACAATGTTTGGTCCGGGTGTCGTGGTGGCAACGGCCGGTCATCCCATTCTACCGGAACTGCGTCAGCAGGGCTATCAGTATAATAGCCCGGTTAAAATCGGTAAAAACTGCTGGATTGGCGCCGGAGCTCTTATTATGCCCGGTGTAACCATCGGGGATAATACGGTCATCGGTGCCGGCAGCGTCGTCACCAAAGATATTCCGGCAAACGTGGTAGCAGTAGGCAATCCCTGCCGGGTGCTTCGTGAGATTGGTGACCGGGATAAAGAATATTATTTCAAGGACAGAAAAATAGACCCTTCCTTATTATAAAGGAATAAAACCCCTCTTTTTTTCTCATACTGAAAGAAAAAGGGAGGGAGAATTTTGGCAGAAGACGAAAAAAATAATCAGTCCGCAGAAGAAGAAAACAGCGGCGGACAAGCCGAAGGAAATGCTCAGAATATCAAGGACTTCGGTATGACCAATATGGAAAATCCCCGCGGCAATCTCCATTGCCTGACCATTGTGGGGCAGGTAGAGGGGCATATGCTTTTGCCCGGGCAGAACAAGTCCACCAAGTATGAGCACGTGCTGCCCCTTCTGGTATCCGTGGAGCAGGACGAAAAGGTAGACGGGCTTTTGGTGATTTTAAACACCGTTGGCGGCGATGTGGAGGCAGGGCTTGCCATTTCCGAAATGATTGCCAGTATGAAAAAGCCCACGGTTTCCCTGGTCTTAGGCGGTGGGCACAGCATCGGCGTGCCTCTGGCAGTTTCGGCAAAGCGGTCCTTTATCGTACCCTCGGCCACTATGACCGTTCACCCCATCCGTATGAACGGAACGGTGATTGGTGTGCCCCAGACCTATGAATACTTTAACAAAATGCAGGACCGGGTGGTCAATTTCGTGGTAAAAAACTCCGGCATTTCCAAGGATGTTTTCACAGAACTGATGATGAAAACCGGCGAAATCGCCAACGATGTTGGCTGTATTTTGCTGGGTGATGAAGCCGTCTCCTTAGGCTTGATTGATGAGGTGGGCGGCATCCGTGAGGCCTTAGAATGCCTTTACAGTATGATTGAACAGGAAAAAGAGTCAGAAGGTGGGTGAAAACCCACTTACATAGATATATACAAGGAAGGGAAGATTGCCAATGAAAAGCGATATTCAGATTGCTCAGGAGAAAAAACCCTTACATATTAAGCAGATTGCCGAAAAGCTGGGCATCTGTGAGGAGGACCTGATTTACTACGGCAGCGATAAAGCCAAGCTCTCTGACAATGTAGTCAAAAGCCTGGCAGATAAACCCAAGGGAAAGCTGGTTTTGGTAACAGCCATTAACCCCACACCGGCAGGAGAGGGGAAAACCACCACAACCGTTGGCTTAGGTCAGGCTATGGGCAAGTTAGGCAAGAAAGCTGTCATCGCTCTGCGAGAGCCCTCTATGGGCCCGGTAATGGGCGTAAAAGGCGGTGCTGCCGGCGGTGGATATGCTCAGGTCATCCCGATGGAGGACATTAATCTTCACTTTACCGGGGATATGCACGCCATCACTGCGGCAAACAACCTTCTTTGCGCTATGATAGACAACCACATTATGCGTGGCAACGCCTTAAACATTGACCCCACAAGAGTTGTATTTCGCCGTGTAATGGATATGAATGACCGTGCCCTGCGCCAGGTGATTGTCGGCCTTGGCGGCAAGCTGAACGGCATCCCCAGAGAAGACGGTTTTACTATCACCGTTGCCTCTGAAATTATGGCAATTTTGTGTTTATCGGCCGATATAAGTGACTTAAAGGACCGTTTATCGCGCATTTTAATTGGTTATTCTTACGATGGAAAAGAGGTAAAAGCCGGAGAATTAGGCGCTTCCGGCGCTATGGCAGCCCTCTTGAAAGACGCCTTAAAACCCAACCTGGTCCAGACTTTAGAGGAAACCCCATGCATTATGCACGGCGGTCCCTTTGCTAATATTGCCCACGGTTGCAACAGTGTCATTGCCACGAAAACGGCCCTTTCTCTGGCGGACTACGTCATCACGGAAGCCGGTTTCGGTGCAGACCTGGGCGCAGAAAAATTCTTTGACATCAAGTGTCGCGTGGCAGGCTTAAAGCCTGAAGCGGTAGTTTTAGTTGCCACTGTTCGTGCGCTGAAATATAACGGCGGCGTGGCTAAGGAAAACTTAAAGGAAGAAAATTTAGAAGCCCTTTCCGCCGGTCTTTGCAACC
>JAFQWH010000026.1 GCA_017407515.1 Clostridia bacterium
ACAAAAGTAGCAAAAACGCGGGGGATTTCGATTTCCCCCGCACCCCTTGAAACGACACAGGGGCTCTGCCCCTGGACCCCTTTACATAGACGAAGTATCTGTATGACCCATTTATGGGTAGCTAGTAGTAGTTGCATGGCTGGCAGGCCAATACAAAGACGCTATGTAGCGTTGCCAGTAGTATTAGGGCTATGCCCGAAAAGGAAAAACCACCCGCTATGCGGGTGGATATTTATTATGCCTAGAGGCAGAAAGGAGAATTTTATGAGGAATTACACGACGCAAATGGAAGCGGCTAAAAAGGGGATAATTACCCCTGAAATGAAGACCGTGGCAGAAAAGGAATATCGGACGCCGGAGGAAATCAGAGACCTTGTGGCAAAAGGGCAGGTTGCTATTTGTGCCAATCGACTACATACCTGTTTAGAGCCTAACGGTATTGGTTCTATGCTTCGGACTAAAATTAACGTTAACTTGGGCGTTTCCAAGGATTGTAAAGATTATGAGGTGGAAATGCAAAAGGTGATGGAGGCCGTCAATTTGGGAGCAGAGGCTATTATGGACCTTTCCTCTCATGGCGATACCCAGCCCTTTAGAAGAAAGCTGACGAAGGAATGTCCTGCGATGATAGGAACGGTGCCTGTGTATGACAGCGTGATTCACTATCAGCGAGATTTATCCACCCTTACGGCAAAGGATTTTATTGATGTTGTCAGACTGCACGCAGAAGACGGTGTAGACTTTGTAACCGTCCATTGCGGAATCACCCGAAAGACCATTGAGCAAATAAAGCAGCATAAGCGAAAAATGAATATTGTCTCCCGAGGCGGCTCTTTGGTTTTTGCCTGGATGTGTATGACCGGTGAGGAAAACCCGTTTTATGAATATTATGACGAAATTTTAGACATCTGTCGGGAATATGATGTTACGATTTCCTTAGGTGATGCCTGCCGGCCCGGTTGCCTTGCAGACAGCAGCGATGTTTGCCAAATTGAAGAGCTTGTCAGGCTGGGCGAGCTTACCAAGCGAGCCTGGGCAAAAGATGTGCAGGTGATGGTGGAGGGCCCCGGTCATATGCCCCTTGACCAGATTGCTGCTAACATGAAAATTCAGCAAACAATTTGCATGGGTGCACCTTTTTATGTCTTGGGTCCTTTGGTGACAGATATTGCTCCGGGGTATGACCATATTACCGCTGCCATCGGCGGTGCCGTGGCTGCAGCTTCCGGTGCAGCTTTTCTTTGCTACGTGACCCCTGCTGAACATTTAGCTCTGCCTGATATTTGCGATGTCCGGCAGGGAATTATTGCTTCTAAAATAGCGGCTCATGCGGCAGATATTGCGAAGCACATTCCTCACGCAAGGGAGATTGATGACAAAATGTCCGATGCAAGACGAACCTTTGACTGGGAAACACAATGGTCGTGTGCCATAGATCCTGAAACGGCTAAGAAAATTCGGGAAGAAAGAAAACCGGAGGTCGAAGAAAGCTGTTCCATGTGCGGAAAATTCTGTGCTGTCAGAAGCATGAATAAGGCACTGAACAATGAGTATATTGATATTTTATAGATAAAAAATTTGTTGCTTTGGCCTTGTAAACCAGCCAAAATTGTTGTATAATATGAACAACATATAATATGAAAAAAAGGAAGTCTTATCATGAAAACAAAAACTCAAAAAGTCGTAACAGCGGCAATGCTGGCGGCTTTAACCTGTGTTATAACTATGATTATTAAAGTGCCTTCACCCTTTAAGGGCTATCTGAACCTGGGAGACTGTGTGGTGCTACTTGCAGGTTGGTCACTTTCACCGCTATACGGATTTTTCGCTGCCGGTATCGGTTCTATGCTGGCCGATATTTTTTCAGGGTTTGTTACCTATGCACCGGCTACATTTTTGATAAAGGGGATTATGGCACTCATTGCCTACTTTGGGTTCCGTCTTTTGCATCGGCAAAAGAGCACGCTGGTACCGCGGATTGTTAGCGGTCTTGTGGCAGAAATCGTTATGGTGCTGGGGTATTTCGTGTTTGAAGGGTTTTTATATGGGTTCTTGCCCTCAGCGGTGAACATTCCGGCGAATGCCATGCAGGGAGTTTTGGGGCTCATTTTAGGCGTTATTTTAATCAGAATTTTTGCGAAGAATAATATTTTGGAGTAAATATAAAAACCTCGTTCATTAGAACGAGGTTTTTATATTCTCGCCTATGGCGAGATTTCTAATTCTTGAAAGAATCAGAAAAAAA
>JAFQWH010000027.1 GCA_017407515.1 Clostridia bacterium
AAGGAAGAAGGCGGCCGTCATACTCCGTTCTTTAACAACTACAGACCCCAGTTCTATTTCAGAACAACTGACGTTACCGGCGTAATCAAACTGCCCGAAGGCGTTGAAATGTGCATGCCTGGTGATAACGTTTCCATGGAAGTTGAACTGATCACTCCGATCGCTATCGAAGAAGGTCTGCGTTTCGCTATCCGTGAAGGTGGTAGAACCGTAGGTTCCGGCGTTGTTTCTTCTATCATTGACTAATTAACGCTAATTTTCAAGAAGCCGAAAATCATTGATTTTCGGCTTCTTTTTTTGTGTCTGTGATTTTTGCTACAGCCCCTTTATTCTATGCGTATCTTCTGGGCAATATCCTCAATATATTCAGCCACCACCGTCACCTCAATGGTGTCCTCGTCCAACACGGTATAGCTCATCTTGCTTTCCTTTTTTTGACCGTTGTCTGAGGCTTCTGCATCAAACATTGCCTCAAGCTCCAAAGCACCGCTTTGGGCAACACTTTCTGCAGACATTTTCTCATAGGTTGTAACCTCCTCACGATAAACCCGCGATGTAACACCCAGCCCTAAATACTTTCCGAAGAAGCTAAGCTCTCGATTGCTTACTTCTTCAGTATATTCTGCAAAACTTGCCTGCCCGTTAAAAAACAGGTTTAAATCCCAACCAAACAGATGCAGAGTATGCTTTTTTTCTACCTTGCCCGTTTCATTTTTCTTAGGGCACCACAAAGAATAGGCTTTCGTTTTTTCATACCAAACCCGGGCATAAATTTCTGCATCAGCCTGTATTTGCCGTGGTTCTACCCCTTTTTCACTGACAATTAAACCGCTAACTAACATATCACCCCGCCGCACCGTATCTCCCAACTCCACCATAGGGGCACCGTTTCGAACAATCATAGATGCAATAACACCGTCTTTGTCCGCAATAATGTTGCAATAGTCATTTTCATCAAAAATTGCCGGTTTCGGTACTCTCTCTTTTACCTGCACCGTTACCTTAGAACCGCTTTTATCGGCCCATAGCCAGGCAAGCTCCGGCATTTTGATAAGCATTTGGTTCTGCAGCTGTTTTTCATCTAAAAAAGGGCGGAACGTTCCCACCTTTAAGCCGCAATCTGATAATGCTGCCCGTAGGTCTCTGACAGAAACGGTCTCACAGCCTGTAATCTCAATTTTCCAGATAAACTGGTTAAGCACAATCAGTAACAAAAAAAAGGTTCCCAAACCGGCTAAAAACCATTTCCGCTGCTTTAACCGGTCAAAGAGAGCTGGTAATCCGCATTTTTTTATAATTTTAACCTGCACATTTGTTTTTTTTACCACCGGCGGTAGCAACCGAAACCCCCGATTACTGATACAGCAGCGTAAAACCGTGGACGAACAGGGAAACAAATCCCAGATCAGAATATGCCGCCCGGCACAAACATTTAAAAATCGTTCCGGGTATTTACCTGTGACCGTAATCACTAAATATCCGCGAAAAAACTGAAAAAGCCTGGTAAATAGCATTGTATTCTCTCCTTTTACGACCCAAGCATAACTCCGGAAATAATACCATGAATTAAAATTTCATCATCTGTAATGGCGACAATCTGCAAACTGTTCCCTGAAATGGTGATGCGGTAATTTTTACTCCTGAGTCTGATTTCTTCCGGCTCGTAAGCCTCAATGCTTTTATAGTTCTCCACTGTCAGCTCCCGGTTATCGCTAAGCGTTACCCGGGGAACGTCGGCAACCATATCAAGAGGAATATCCAAAAAACCGGACAGCCTTGCTGCCACGGTTTTTTCTTTCTTTTTTTTCATTCCCAAAATCACCTCGCATGTTATTTTTATGCACGCCATCTCATATTCATTACCATAAATCATTTTCCACCGAGGCGGTCACTATGAAACAAAAATTTTACACGGTAAGGCTAAAAAAGTTTGCCTCCTATATCCTAGTGCTTTTACTACTTTTGCTTCTTTTGCTTCGTTCAAAGGAGGCGATGAATGCCGCCAGACAGGCTTTAATTCTTTGCTACAACACCGTAATTCCCTCCCTCTTTCCTTTTTTTATTATCTCCGGCCTGCTCACTGCCGGCGGTTTTGTAACCCTGCTTTCCAAGGTTTTTTCTCCGGTTATGAAACCGGTATTCAACATGAACGGAAGCGGTGCCCTGCCCTTTCTTATCGGTATAATCAGTGGCTACCCTATGGGGGCAAAAATAACCTCAGAGCTGTTTTCCGACGGGGCCCTAAGCCGCAGTGAAGCCCAAAGGCTTTTGCCCTTTTCCAACAACTCCGGCCCCTTGTTCATCATCGGTGCAGTAGGAACCGGTATGCTGCAAAATATCCGGCTGGGCATCTTTTTATACGCGGTTCACGTTGTTTGTGCCGTGTTGGTCGGCATTTGTTTCCGGTGGTATAAAGCCGAAATCACAGGGCATAAACCCCAATCACCCCGACAGAGCTCCACGCAAAAGACAACCTCTTTTTCCGCTGTTGTAGCAACCGGCACAGACACAATGCTCTTAGTTTGCGGCTTTATAGTCTTTTTTGCCGCACTTTCTGCCTGCCTCACGCCCCTGTTGGATACACTGCTGCCCATTCCCCTGGCTAAGGCTGTTAAAGCACTGCTGGAGGTAACAAACGGGGCCGATTTAATAACAAAAAGCGGCCTTTCTACCCGATTGATGCTTGCCTGGCTCTCTGCCGCCATCGGCTTTGGGGGTGTCTGCGTTATGTTGCAAGTGGCAGGTATCGCAGGGGCGGCATCTCTTTCCATGAAAAGCTATGTGTTGGGGAAAATACTCCACAGTCTTTTCTCCGGCGTTATGACGTTTTGTTGTTTTCCCCTGATTACAGAGCAAACCCCTACCCTAATTCTTTCACCGCCTCCTGTAAACCTGCCAATTCTGCCTCTTGTATACGGAATCACAATTTTCGGAATTCTCTTTGTTTGTTTGAAGAGATATATTTCCAAGAAAGCCGGTTAAATTGGTATAATTTATCCATTTTATGCATACATATATATTTGTATGTGTTTTTTACGAATCAAAAAGGACGATGATACCATGACGGAAAAACTAGCTCAAAAAGTCCCGACAGAGCAGGATTTTAGCCTGTTTCACAAGGGAGACTGCACCGATGCCTACACCTTTATGGGGGCACACCAAATTGCTGATTCTGAATATGTATTCCGGGTTTGGGCACCGAACGCCAAAACCGTTTCTGTGGTGGGAGATTTTAACCATTGGGACAGAACCTGCCACCCTATGACCCGCATAACCGATGGCGGCATCTGGGAGTTGACAGTTTGCGGCTTATCTGTTTTTTCGCTCTATAAGTATTCTTTGGAAACGCAAACTGGCGAAATCAAGCTAAAGTCAGACCCTTACGGGTTTCATTTTGAAACACGTCCGGGAACAGCCACAAAGCTTTACGATTTAGAGGGCTTTCATTGGACAGACCATAGCTACCTGAAAAAACTGAAGCATAAAAATCCTTTAGAACAGCCCATTAACATTTATGAACTGCACCCGGGTTCCTGGAGAAAATTTGCAGACGGGGAACCCTTTAACTACCAAAAGCTTGCAACTGAGCTGATTGCCTATGTAAAAGAAATGGGATATACCCATATTGAGCTTATGCCCATCAGCGAGTATCCCTACGACGGCTCCTGGGGCTACCAGGTGACGGGCTACTATGCCCCCACCTCCCGATACGGAACACCCACCGACTTTATGCAGTTTATAGACGATTGTCACGCCGCCGGCATTGGCGTTATCCTCGACTGGGTGGCGGCACATTTCCCCAAGGACGCTGTGGGATTATATGAATTTGACGGCACCTGCTGTTATGAATATGCCGACCCCCTAAAAAACGAGCACCCCGACTGGGGCACACGAATTTTCGACTATGAACGGGGTGAGGTTCAGTCTTTTTTGATTTCCAACGTGCTTTTCTTTTTAAAGCTGTACCATGTAGACGGAATCCGTGTTGATGCCGTTGCCTCCATGCTGTACTTAGACTACGGAAAAAAAGACGGTCAGTGGCGGCCCAACGCCTATGGCGGCAAGGAAAATTTAGGAGCGGTCAGTTTTTTGCAAAAATTAAACCGTGCCGCTTTCCGCCAAAATCCCTCCGTTTTAATGATTGCAGAAGAATCTACAGCCTGGCCTATGGTGACCAAACCCACAGACCAGGGCGGTCTGGGCTTTTTGCTTAAGTGGAACATGGGCTGGATGAACGATATGCTTTCTTATATGTCGAAAGACCCGTTCTTTCGCAAGAATGCTCACAACCAAATTACCTTTTCCATGACCTATGCCTTTTCAGAGAATTATATTCTCCCTCTCTCCCACGACGAAGTGGTACACGGCAAATGCTCGCTGATTAACAAAATGCCGGGGGTCTATGAACAAAAATTTGCAAATCTCAGAGCGTTTTTAGCCTACCAGATTGCACACCCCGGAAAAAAACTGCTCTTTATGGGCGGCGAATTTGCCCAGTTTATTGAATGGGACTACCACAAGGAGCTGGATTGGCTTCTCCTTGGTTATGACTACCACAAAAAATTTCAAGCCTGCATCAAGGAGTTAAACCGCATCTATCGGATAAAGCCTCAGCTTTGGCAAATTGATGACAGCTGGGACGGATTTACCTGGATTGTTCCCGATGACCACACCCAGAACATTCTCGCCTTTATCCGGCGGGATAAAAAAGGCAGGGAGCTTTTATGTATCTTTAATTTTTCACCGATTCTGCGGGAAAATTACCGATTGGGTCTCCCTCAGCATAGCCGTATTCGGTGTATCCTTTCTACGGACGATACTGCTTTTGGCGGTGAGGGAACCAGGCTTCGGGGAAGCTCTTCTAAGCCCATTCCCTCCCACGGCTTTGCTCACAGCCTCACCGTAACGGTAGCACCCATGTCTGCGGCTTTTTATGAAATCAAGCATTTACAGGAAAAAGGAGATGAATAAACTATGGTAAACAGAAAAAAATATATCGCCATGCTGCTTGCCGGCGGTCAGGGCAGCCGCTTAGGGAGCCTCACCCGAAACATTGCAAAGCCGGCAGTTCCCTTCGGGGGCAAATACCGCATCATTGATTTCACCCTTTCTAACTGCGTCAATTCCGGTATTGATACCGTTGGTGTTTTAACCCAATATAAACCCCTTGAATTAAATGAATACATCGGCAATGGTCAACCCTGGGGCTTAGACCGAAACCGTGGCGGCGTTCACATCTTGCAGCCCTTTACTAAAATTAACTCCAAATCCTGGTACGAGGGAACGGCGAACGCAATTTTTCAAAATATCCGTTTTATAGAGCGGTACGAGCCGGAAAGCGTTGTGATTTTATCTGGAGACCATATTTACAAAATGGATTATCGGAAACTACTTGCCTTCCATGAAGAAAAAAACGCCGATTGTACCATTGCTGTCATCAACGTTCCAAAAGAAGAAGCCTCCCGTTTCGGAATTATGAATACAGACCCGGACGGACGGATTTATGAATTTGAGGAAAAACCCAAAAACCCAAAAAGCACCAAAGCCTCCATGGGCGTTTATGTGTTTCGCTGGGAGGTTTTAAAAAAATACTTAACGGAAGACGACAAGCAGGAAAAGTCGGCACACGACTTTGGCAAGAACATAATCCCCGCCATGCTCTCAGACCAAAAGCGGCTGTTTTCATGGGAATTTTCCGGCTACTGGAAAGACGTAGGTACCACAGAGAGCTTGTGGGAAGCCAATATGGATTTATTGGACCCGAACTGTGAACTGAGTTTAAGTGATGACGATTTCCGTATTTACGCACGGAATTTCGATTCCCCACCGACCTTCGTCTCAGAAGAGGCACGGCTTAATGACTGCATGATTACGGGGGGCTGTACCATCTACGGAACCGTTACAAATTCCGTTATCTCCAGCGACTGTGTTATCGAAGCCGGTGCAACAGTCAGTCACTCGGTTCTGCTCCCCGGCACGGTTGTGGGGAAAGATGCAAAAATCAACTATGCAATTATCGGGCAAAATACGGTCATCGAAAGTGGAGCGGAAGTCGGCTGTCGGAAAACCGATGACATTCATCCCGAAATTACGGTAATTGGCGAGAAAAAGAAGATTACAAGAAAACCGGCATAAAGAAAGGAGGCATAGCCATGAACATGATGGGTATTATTTTTTCTAATATTTACGATGAGCGTTTAGGCGAAATTACCGCACGGCGAACCCTGGCTTCTCTCCCCTTCGGCGGCCGATACCGACTCATTGATTTTGTGCTTTCCAACATGGTTAACTCCGGCATCACAAATGTGGGTGTTATCACAAAGCAAAACTACCAGTCCCTGATGGACCATTTAGGAAACGGCGGAGAGTGGGATCTAGACCGAAAGGTGGACGGACTCTTTATTCTGCCTCCCTTTGGTCAGGGACAAAAAAGCGTTTACCGGGGAAAGCTGGAGGCTCTCTTTGGCACGCTCCGTTTTCTGGAACGATCTAACGAGGAATACGTCCTCCTTGCCGACACCAATATTATCTGTAATATGGATTATCGGCAGTTCCTCCAGCGGCATATTGATTCCGGTGCTGAAATCAGTATGATTACCAAGCGGGAGGAAATTTCCGGTTTGGGCGACGCCTGCGACTTGGTGGTTCGCAGCGATTACAGCGGCAGGGTACAAGATGTTTTAATGCATTACGGCGTACCCGGTATTGAAAACGCCGCTATCGGTATGTACATCATGAAACGAACCTTTTTAATTGAGCTGTTAAAAGAGGCACATTCCTATAATCTGGTTGATTTTGAACGGGAGATTATTCAGGCAAAATTCCCCCATCTTTACATTAAAGAATTGCCCTTTGACGGCAGAATTCTTCGGATTGACAGCCTTGGAAAATACTTTTCCGCCAACATGGCTCTGCTGGACGCTTCCATCAGAAATGAAATTTTCACTCGTCACGGGCTGATTTATACAAAAATCCGTGATGAAGTTCCCACCAGGTACACGAAAGGTTGCCGGATTAAAAACAGTTTAATTGCTGATGGATGTACTATCTTGGGCGAGGTTGAAAACTCTGTTTTATTTCGCGGCGTAACCGTAGGCAAGGGTGCAAAACTGAAAAACTGTATTGTGATGCAGGACACAGTCATTGAAGAAAACGCCGAGCTGCTCTACACCATCTGCGATAAAGACGTTACCATAACAAAAAGTCGTCTGTTAATGGGTGCTCCGGCACATCAAATAATTATAACCAAAGGCAAAGTCGTATAAGCCGTTTACCAAAGGAGGAAAAGCGTGAAAGTTTTATTTGCAACTGCAGAGGCAGCACCGTACCTTAAAATCGGCGGTTTGGGAGATGTTTCTTACGCTCTCCCTAAGGCACTCTCTGAAAAAGATGTTGAAGTTTGCGTCGTACTGCCTTTATACAAAACCGTAAAGGACCGATACGGCGAGGAGCTGACCTACCTGACCTCGTTTACAGTGCCCCTTTCCTGGCGTCAACTTTACTGTGGCGTGTTTTGTCACAGACAAGATAAGGTAACCTATTATTTTATTGATAACGAGTATTATTTTTTACGAGATGCTGTTTACGGTAACTATGATGACGGTGAACGCTTTGCTTTCTTCTCTAAAGCCGTTCTCGAAATGCTGCAGCACGTAGATTTTTGGCCCGACGTCATTCACGCAAACGACTGGCAATGTGCCTTAATTCCCCTATTTTTAAATGCCTTTTACCGAGGCCACGAAGGCTACCGCCCTATTAAGACTATGTTTACCATACATAACATAGAGTATCAGGGGCAAACGCCATACACCTTTGCTGAAGACGTTTTAGGGCTGTCGAAAGAAAATATTTCTTCTCTTTCTTATGGGGGTTGCCTGAACTTTATGTTTTCTGCCATTTGCCTCTCCGATAAGGTCACAACCGTTTCCGAAAGCTACGCAGAGGAGCTGAAAACCGCCTACTATGGCAAGGAAATGAGCCGTGTTTTATCCGGTGTTTCCTATAAATTCTGCGGTATAACAAACGGTATTGACCCGGAGATTTTTAACCCCCAGCAGGACCCTCATCTGTTTCACCGTTACAGCACGAAAGCTATGGGCGGTAAAAAAATCGGCAAGCGAAAACTTCGGGAGCTTTTAGACTTAGAGCAAGACGACGAGGTGCCCATTCTTTCCATGGTAACCCGCCTTGTAGGGCATAAAGGGCTTGACTTGGTAGAATATATCCGTCACGAGTTGCTTAAACGTCGGTTGCAACTTGTGGTTTTGGGTACCGGAGACGAGATGTATGAAAATATGTTTCGGGAGCTTTCCTATCAGTACCCCGGGCGGGTCAGTGCCAACATTTGCTTTAATCCGGCTCTTGCCTCAAAAATCTATGCCGGCAGTGATTTATTCTTAATGCCCTCAAAAAGTGAGCCCTGCGGTCTTGCACAGATGATTGCCATGCGTTACGGGGCAATTCCCATTGTTCGGGAAACCGGCGGCTTAAAAGACACGGTAACTCCCATCAACCCCGAAACCGGCGAGGGCCAGGGCTTTACCTTTAAAAGCTATAACGCTCACGATATGCTTGATGCTATTGACCGAGCCCTATGGTTTTTCTACGAGAAAAAGCAGGAGCTTAAAAAGGTGATTCGCTTTAACATGGAAACCGACTTTAGCTGGAACGGGGCGGCAGAGCGTTACCTTGCCATTTATAAAAGTATGTAAATTTTAAAGCTGCAAAATGCGGCGGAAAGGCTTTTCTATGATACAGTTTGACAAAGAAACCTTAAAGAAAAGAATTGAAGAAACCATTATGCGACGGTTTGGCTGTCCTCCGGAGGAAGCGACTCAAATTCAGTTTTATAAAGCGGTTTGCCATATGCTTCGGGAAATTCTTTCCGATATGCACAGTGCTTACGCTTCTAAGGTTAAAAACAAAAAGGCAAAACAGGTGTATTATATGTCTATGGAGTTTTTAACCGGCCCGTCCCTTAATAACCATGCCTTTAATCTTTCTTTAAAAGAACCGCTGTCTCAGGCACTTTCAGAATTTAACATCTCCCTTGCGGATTTATGCAATTTAGAGCCCGATGCCGGTTTAGGCAACGGCGGTCTTGGCAGGCTTGCCTCCTGCTATTTAGATGCCCTCACCACAACCGGCGTACCCACAACAGGGTTTTCCATTCGCTACGAATTCGGCATTTTTAAGCAGAAAATTGTTGACGGCTGGCAGATGGAATTCCCCGACAACTGGCTGGAATTGGGGGATGTTTGGCTGTCTCCCCGTAAAGAAGACGAGGTAACGGTGCATTTCGGCGGTCACGTTAGCGAGCGTTGGGAAGACGGGAAAAACAAGGTTACCTACCACGATGCCTCCTCTGTGGTTGCCGTTCCCTATGATATGCTGATTTCCGGCTACCGGACAGAGGCGGTAAACCGACTTGTCCTTTGGAGTGCACAGTCTCCCGACCGACTGGATATGGATTTATTCTCCCGTGGCGAATATGTTCGTGCTATGGAAGAAAACTCAAAGGCAGAGGCTATCTCCAAGGTGCTCTACCCGGCTGACGACCACTACCAGGGCAAGGAGCTTCGCTTAAAACAGCAGTACCTGCTAGTCAGTGCGTCCTTGCAGACCATTATGAAAGATTTCTTTAAGAAAACTGACGATGTTACAAAGCTCCCCGAGCTGGTTGCCATTCATATTAACGACACTCACCCCTCCCTTTGCGTGCCGGAGCTCATGCGTCTTTTACTGGACGAACAGGGGCTTTCCTGGGAAACAGCGTGGGAGATAACCACCAAAACGCTAAGCTATACAAATCATACCATTATGAGTGAGGCGCTGGAGGTTTGGCCCGTTTCCCTCTTTTCTGCCCTGCTCCCCCGTATCTATCAGATTGTCTGCGAAATTGACCGTCGGTTTTTACTGACTTTAAACGAGCAATACGGCGGGGATACGGGCAAAATTAACTATATGAAAATTATAGAAAATGACCGGGTGAAAATGGCAAACCTGTGCCTTTGCTGCTGTCATAAGGTTAACGGTGTGTCTGCCCTCCACTCTCAGATTTTAAAAGAAGATGTGTTCCGAGATTTCCACAACATTATGCCCGGTAAGTTCTTAAACGTCACAAACGGTATTGCTTATCGCCGCTGGCTTTGCCAGGCAAACCCGGAGCTGACAAAATTTCTCTGCGAGCTAATTGGGGACGGATTTTTAAAAGATGCAAACGAGCTTGCAAAATTAAAACAGTTTGCCGATGATACAGCTGTTTTAGATGAACTGCAGAAAATTAAACTGAAAAACAAGCTCCGCCTTGTGTCATACATTGAGGAGCATAACGGGGTTCATGTTGACCCTGCCTCCCTGTTTGACGTGCAGGTTAAAAGGCTTCACGAATATAAACGCCAGCTGTTAAATGCCCTGCATATTTTGTATCTCTACCATAGCCTTTTGGAAAATCCCCGTCAGGAATTTCAGCCCCGCACCTTTATTTTCGGTGCCAAAGCCTCCGCAGGCTACGCTATGGCAAAGCAGATTATCCGGTTTATCCATGCCATTTCCGCTGAAGTTAATGCAAACCCCATTACCCGGGATAAATTAAAGGTTATTTTCATGGAAGACTATCGGGTGTCGCTGGCTGAGCTGATTATCCCCGCTGCCGACATTTCCGAGCAAATCTCCGTTGCCGGCAAAGAAGCCTCCGGCACAGGCAACATGAAGCTGATGATTAACGGTGCCGTTACCTTAGGTACCTTAGATGGTGCCAATGTTGAAATTCGCCAGGCAGTGGGCGACGAGAACATCTTCTTGTTCGGCATGACGGCAGACCGCGTACTGGCACGCCTCCGGGAGGGCTATGACCCGGGGCAGGTTCTGGAAAAAGATGCTACGGTTCGCCGTGCCATTGAATACGCAAAGCAGGGCGTGGGCGGCGTTGATTTTTCAGGGCTTATCCACTCTCTTACAGGCCACGGTCAGGACCCTTATATGACCTTAGCCGACTTTACGGACTATGCCCGTGCTCAGCAAGGGGTTGGGGCGGCATTTGCCGACAGAATCCGCTTTAACCGTATGTCACTTTATAACATTGCCGGTGCCGGCATTTTTTCCTCGGACAGAAGCGTGAAAGAATACTGTGATAAAATCTGGAACGCTAACAGCATTACAAAATAAGGAGGTCTGCTATGGAAATTCTGTTCGACAGCAGACAAAAGCTTTTTAAAACACCCTTTGGCTGTATTGCCACAGGAGAAACTTTAACTGTTAAACTGTACCTTAAGGACGCCGCAGAAACCGGCGTCCTTTTCCTGCTCGCAGAAGATGGGCAGGAAGCAGAATGTCACGAAATGAAACAAGCCGGCAACCAAAACGGTTACACGGCTTATACCTGCTCTATTTCCTTTACAAAACCCGGCTTATATTTTTACCATTTTCAAATACAGAAAGAAAGCGAAACCCTGGCCGTGTTCAGAGACGGCTACAACCGCCCCGTTCCCTGTCAGGGAACGGCATGGCAAATCACCTGCTATGATAGTGACTATAAAATTCCTGAAAACTTTTTGGGGCTTGTAATCTACCAGATTTTCCCCGACCGTTTTAATAAATCAGGCGACTGTGACACAACGGAAAAGCTGACTCCTTTTTACCTGCATCAAAACCTAAAAGACCTGCCTGTATATGAGCCGGACGAACACGGCATCGTGCAAAATAACGATTTTTTTGGCGGCAACCTGCAGGGTATCATTGAAAAACTGCCGTACCTAAAGACTTTAGGCATCGGAGCTATCTATCTAAACCCCATTTTTAAGGCTTTTTCAAACCACCGCTATGACACAGCAGATTATCTGACCCTAGACCCCCTCTTAGGAACTAATGAGGATTTCCGGCGTTTCTGCTCAGAGGCACACAAAGCCGGCATCAAGGTTATGTTAGACGGTGTCTTTTCTCATACGGGTAGCGACAGTCTTTATTTTGACATTCACAACCGTTTCGGCACAGGTGCCTACCATAACCCCGACTCTATCTACCGAAGCTGGTTTCAGTTTACCGAGTACCCCCACAACTATAATGCCTGGTGGGGGATTTTAACCTTGCCCTGCACCGATGAACTCAGTCCGGATTTTCAGCGGTTCATTTTCTGCGAGGTTATCCCTTACTGGCTCTCTTTAGGGGCTGACGGTTGGCGGCTTGACGTGGCAGATGAACTGCCGGACGAATTTATTAAAGGTCTCCGAAACGCCGTAAAAAAAGAAAAAAACGATGCTTTACTGTTAGGCGAGGTTTGGGAAGATGCCTCCAACAAAATCAGCTATGGCATAAGGCGGCAATACTTTCAGGGCAAAAGCTTGGACGGCGTGATGAACTACGTTTGGCGTAATGCCGTCATTCGCTTTGCAAGAGGCGAAATGTCTGCTGAGGATTTATCAGAAACGGTTATGACTCTTTGCGAGCATTACCCGCAAGAGGCTCTCGGTGCCACAATGAACCTTTTATCCACCCACGACACCCCAAGGATTCTGACGGTTTTAGGGGTTTCCCAGGTGCCTGAAAGCCGAAAGGACCGTGCAACATTCCGCCTGTCCGATGCAGAGAAAACTCTTGGCAAAAATCGGCTGTTTCTTGCCGCTTTTTTGCTGTTTGGTCTGCCGGGCAGCATCTGTATCTATTACGGAGACGAAATAGGCTTAGAGGGCTTTGAGGACCCCTTTAATCGCCTGTACTTGGGAGACAAAACCGGCGACAGCGAAATTCTGACTTGTTTTCAGTCCTTAGCGACAATGAAAAACAGCTCCCCCGCTCTCCGGCGGGGAATTGTAATCCCCGACATAGCTGAAAACGGTGTTTTTTCCTTCTACCGAAAGGAAAAGGACGAAACCGTTCTCTGCACGGTGAACATCTCCGAAACGCCCCGACGTTTTGCAACTAACGGCCAGGTTTTATTTCAAAAAAATGCCTGGCAAACAGATGGCGAAATACTTCTGTTGCAATACGGCTGTTGTGCCGTAAAATTACCATCGGGTAACAATTCCGACACCGGCTGCATAGAATAATAACAAACAGTTTTTCAGGCGGTGAGGATATGCGACTGGGAGCCAAACGAAGAATTTGCATCAGAAGTAACAGAGTCAACAAGAAAAAGCTGTCCGTCGGGCTGGTTTTTCTCCTGATTTTCGTTCTGTTATTCGGCTGCACCGCCTATTTTGTAAAAATTATCCGCCCGGTTATGATGGAGCTGGCAAAAACCCGTGCCACCGTCTTAGCCGAGCTTGCCATTCACCGTGCCGTGGGAAATCTCTTTGCCGGAACGGATTATAGAGAAATTGTCTCCGTCACCAAGCTGGAAGATGGCACCGTCAGCTCCATCGAATCTAACATGAGCCGCGTCAACGAGCTAAAGGCAAGTGCCGCTATCTCCATCTCCGAGGAAATTGCCGCCATCGACGAAACAGAGCTTGCTATTCCTATGGGCACCTTAACCGGCAGCGATATTTTGGCGGGCATTGGCCCTAAGCTGCCGGTAACCTTAATGCCCTATGGTAGCGTTATTGTAGACTTTAAAACGGATTTTACCGAAACCGGTATTAACCAAACCCTGCTCAGCGTTACCCTGACGGCAAAAGCAAACGTGGGTATTGTGATGCCTACCGTAAATATGACAAGAGAAATTACCACGGAAATTCCCGTCACCCAAACCGTTATTGTCGGAAAAATTCCGGATAATTACGTTAATATCGACCGCATGGGCGAAGACTACGAGGGCGATGTTTTAGACATTATCGGCTAAAGAGTCTGTGTTAAAAAGACAAATTACCCCTGTTAACCTTGAAGTTTTCCGCAAGATGTAGTACAATATCTGTAGCAAACATCTAAAAAAGAAGGGGTAACATGGAAAGTACGTGGATTTATTTAGTCGTTATATATGCTTTCTTAAAAGGCGGCAGAGAGTGTATGAAAAAAGCCGCCTTAAAAAAATCCGGTGCAAATGAAATTTTGTTTTTCTACACGCTAATTGGTTTTATAATGACGCTTCCCTTTGCAAAATCTGCTTTTGCATTAGACGGAATGCATATCTTTTTCGCATTTATAAAATCTGCTTCCTGCTGCATCGCCTGGTTGTTTTCTCTTCTGGCACTCAAGCGAATGTCCGTCAGTCTTTACAGCGTTATGGACCTGGGACGAATGGTTTTTTCCACAGCCTTAGGCGTCCTTGTCCTCGGCGAAGCGTTCACCCTGCCAAAGGCAATCGGCATGGTTTTGGTCATCACAGGGCTGTTACTGGTGAATTTAAAAAAGAACACAAACGCAAATTCAACCACGCTGTTTACGCTGATAGCCGTTTTAATGAACTGCTTTTTCAATGCAATATCAGGCACTTTGGATAAAGTTCTGATGAAAAGTATTGAGCCGGTTCAACTGCAGTTCTGGTTTATGTTCTTTATGACTGTTATTTACGGTTGTATTCTCCTTGTTCGTAAAGAAAAATTCTCTTTTAAAACCATAAAAACCAACTACTGGATACCAATCATGAGTATCTCCCTGATTGTAGGTGACCTTTTGCTGTTTGAGGCAAATGCCTCCCCTCAAAGTCAGGTTACGCTGATGACTCTCATTAAGCAATCTTCTGTGGTGGTATCTGTGCTGTCCGGCTGGCTGCTTTTCAAAGAAAAGGATATTCCCTATAAGCTCTTCTGTACAGCCATTGTTGTTGCCGGCATTCTTGTGCCGCTGTTTATTAAATAAAAAAAGTGCATCATATGATGCACTTTTTTTATTGTATCGTTCGGTAGTCCAGAGTAAGGAGTGTTTCCATGTTTTCCTCTGAATATTCCACTTCTGAGGAATAAATTCTGACGAGCTCTACCATTGTCTCAAAATCAATGTCTCCTTGTTTCTCAAGATAACACGAAAACAATGCTCCTATAAGATAGCAGCTCATCAGGGCAAACTGCACCCGTAAGCCATAGTCCTCGTCCCACAGAGCATCAGCAAGATGACGGAAGATAAAATATACCGATAGCTGTTCAAACAATATTTGAAAGTCTCTATTTTCAAAAATTGTTCCATCAAAGGAAAAGTCTTGCAGGTGATGCAGGGTTGTTGTCCATCTTTCGTCTAACCGTTCCAGGGTAAGATACGCTGTGCACAGTTTTTTAAGAGAAAAACGAAAACTGAAGCCGAAAGCCTCAGCTAAAGATGCAAACCGCTCACCTACGGTTTTTTCCCTATCCTGCAAAACAGAAAAGATTGCCTGCCGTTTTGCAAAAAACACCTTTTCTTCCTCGGAAAACGAAATACTGTTTGGTACTATGAGGGCAAAGGGTTCTGTTTCTGAAAGAATGATACGTGCCGCTTCTTCACAGCAAAGTCCCAAGCCCGTTTCTATAAAATCAGAATAAAAATTCCGGAACCGGGGGTGCAGGGCACAAATATCGCAAAGCATCTCTTCCCCGCACTCGCAGATAAGCTCGCATAGTCCCTTGTCAGTTAAAAACGGACACCTGTCATCTGCCCGCAAAATAAAATGAGGCACATCGCCCTCTATGTTTTTTCTGATTCTCTCTCCTAAATCAGTTGTAAGGGAATTATACAACTGCATGGTTTCTTCATCAATATCAATTTCCCAACCGATACAGCAGTTATGCTTACACCTGTCCCCTATACATGTAAATTTATAATAATAATTTGGAACTGCTTCTTTCATAAAATGCCTCTTTTTTTCTATATAATCATTTTATATAGGCTCTCTACCTTTTAACCGGTCATGTCACTAAGATTTTTGCAATTTTAGAGTTACTTATTTTTCTAAAGATTCAATACCCATTCCATCGTCCTTATATTTTCGTGGTGATACGCCTATAACCTGTTTAAACCGCCTCGAAAAATATATATAATCTGTATACCCGCATTGTTCTGAAATCTCATTTAAAGAAATGGAATTCCTGTATGTATCTATCAGATAACAAGCATGGGAGATTCTGGTTTCCGTCAAAAACTCTGTCGGAGTTTTTCCTGTTATTTTTTTAAACTGAGCACGAATATAGTCTTCACTATAGCCGCTTTTTTTCAACAGAGAGCAAAGATCCATATCGTAGTTATAAAAGTTATCTGTTATTTCTTCTGTAATTTGTTTAATAGCCAAAAAAACTTCATTTTCCATTTTAATACGGTCAAGGATAAAATGCATAAAGGCGTTAATCAGTGCAGCAATATATTCATGATTCGAGAAGCGATTCCTGTAAATCATTTTTGCAAGCTCTAATCCTTCACCGTTTGCATTGTCAATAATAACAGCGGGAGATGTAAGGTTAAAAATATGGTTAAAGTCTCCACTTATATAAATGCGTTCAAAACAAGCATTAAGCTTAGAGGACTGATGTACGACTCCCGGAGGAATAATAATAATTTTTCCCGGAGAAACTTCGATGTCCTTTTTGCCTGAACAAAAAACACCGCACCCTTTTGTGTAAATAATAATTTCATAATTTTTATGTTTGTGCGGAGGACTTATGTCTTTTATAAGGTTAACTATATAATCCATAACATCACCAAGAACATTATACAAAAAATCTATCTTTTGTGCAAGTAGTTTTATGAAAAAACATACTGTTTAACCTTGTAAACTGGTATAATTGATATGGCTTATTCCGGTATTATACTTGTTTTATGGGGGAAGAAAATGAAGAAAAACAGCGTAAATATGTTGTCAGGTTCAATTTATAAGGGGTTACTTTCCATAACCATACCGATCATGATCATGAACGTTATGCAAACCATGTTTAACGTTGTGGATATGTCGGTTTTAGGAAAGTTTGTGAATGACACCGCCGTTGGTTCTGTCGGGGCTTGCGGCACTTTGATTACGCTTTGTACCAGCCTTTTAATCGGCATCGCCTCAGGTGCCAATGTTGTTGTTGCAAAGCATATTGGCAAAGGTGACAGAGAACATGCAGAAAAAGCTGTCGGTTGTGCTATTTTATTCTCCGTTGTGGGGGGCCTTACCCTGACCGTCATCGGTTTAAGCTGTGCCGAAATCTTTCTTAGATGGATAAACTGTCCCGAAGAACTTTTCGGGCAGGCTGTAATTTATTTTAGAATATATTTTTTGGGTGTTCCCGTTATCATGTTTTATAATTTTTGTGCCGCAATTCTTCGCTCAATAGGTGACACAAAACGACCCATGCTGTTTTTAATGCTTGGGGGTATTATAAAAATTTTATTAAATCTTTTCTTTATCACTGTATTTAATATGACTGTTGAGGGTGTAGCCATTGCCACAATTATTGCAAACGCCATCGCAGGCGGACTTTGCTTTACGGTTATGCTCAGAAGCCGTGATATGATTCATTTCAACTATAAAAGCATGAAATTCTACGGGGCTGAGATTAAGGAGATGCTTTTTATCGGCGTTCCAACCGGTGTTCAAAGTGCTCTCTACTCTTTGGCAAACACCGTAATTGCCACTGCTGTTAACGGTTTCGGAGCTGATGCAACAACAGGGCTTTCCATCGCAAATCAATTTGACGGTATGCTTTACCAAATTGTACACGCCCCGTCCCTGGCAATTATTCCTTATGTCGCACAAAATATTGGTGCAAAAAATATTAAAAGAGCAAAAGAAGCTATTATAAAATCTATTATCATTACAATTTGCTTCGGTGCTTCTATTGGTTCGCTATCCGCTATTTTCTCCGCACAGCTTTCGTCAATTATGTCTTCTACGCCTAACGTAATTATGTACTCTCAGCAGAAAATGGTTATCGTGTCAAGTACATATTTTATTTGCGGTATCAACGAAGTTCTTTCGGGTGCCCTTCGAGGCATGGGAAAACCGATGATTCCTACCATTTCAACGCTCATATTTATGTGTGCTTTAAGATTTTTCTGGGTTTACTTCGTTTTCCCGTATTGCAAAACGCTAACATTCCTCTATCTGGTATGGCCTATCGGTTGGATTTTATGTATTATTACTGCAGTTCTTGTCCTGGTTCCTGCCATTTCAAAAATGAAAAAGAATTTTCAGTTAGAGATAGCTCAGAATGGCTGATAAACATTTAATTGTAACAAAAACGAGGTTGTCTGTTTAAACAGACAACCTCTTGTTTTTTGAGTAACAACGATATTACACATAACCACATAAAAACACACAAAAAACGGAGCCCGAAGGCTCCGTTTTATGTTTGTGCTGATGTAAATCAAACACCCAGTTTGTTCTTTCTGATCTGCTCTGTTTCGGTGATGTTCTGAGCAATGGTGTTAAGTGCAGAACCTGCGATAGCAGCCTCAGAAATCAGGGAAGTTAAAGAATCTGTGATACTGCAGAGATTCTGTCAGACCCTGATATACAGCATAAGCATCGCCCCAGTCAGGGTTACCTTCACCGTAAGCAACTAAGGTCGGGGCATCATAGAATTTGTCAATAATTACTTCAAACAGACCGTCACGCAGCTGGTAAACCTTATGTGAATAAAATAATTTATCTTATTACAGTATGCCAAAATTTTACAGTTGATCGGTCAGAATCAGCTCATACGAACCATTTTTCAAAACAGATAACAGCACCTTGCTATCCGTAATTTCTGTTTGTGTAACGATACCGCTTCTTGCAAAATCCTGAGGCTGATGTGCATCAGAACCGGCTATGGCTTTCTTCCCAAACATTTCCGCCCAATTAAGAGCAATGCTGTTTCTTGAATCATGTCTTGGATGTGAGTTAAAACCCTCTATCCCGTCAAGATGTGACGGGTCTACAATGGTAATTTCGTTGCGAAAAGGATGTGCCTGAAACACCATGAGATTATAACTATGAGCAAACTCACAAAACTCCGGTAAGCCAAACCGATATAACTTCGGCTCGTTTATTAAGGCATATTCCACATCACCAAAAATCAAATAGTCATTTGCAGGGTAGTCCGATAAGCTAATTTCCATGCCCAAAATCACGTTAATTTTACCCTCTGCGGCTTTTTGGGCAGCATGATAACCACACAGAAAATGTTCCGGTTCATTGACCTCACCAAATCTGCCAATATGTCTGTGACCATAATGGTCTGTAATAACCAAAGTGGAATACCCCTCACGAATATACGCCTTGACAACATCCTCTGCCATGACCTTACCGCAAATGCTACTTTCCCCGGTGTGACAGTGCAGTTCTGTTTTAAAATCTACCATAATAAAAGTCCCTTTCATCTACAGGTTTTTACCGCCATGATACATTTTCACTATTATATCACATTCTTTCACTTTCCGCAATCCAAATAAAAAACGGAGCCCGAAGGCTCCGTTTTATGTTTGTGCTGATGTAAATCAAACACCCAGTTTGTTCTTTCTGATCTGCTCTGTTTCGGTGAAGTTGGTTTTAGCAACATGACCGGGCAGGGGCAGAATCTTTTCATGGATAGCATCGATGATCCATTCCTTCTGCGGGAAGAATTCAGCGTCCAACTCGTAGCAAGGAGTGATCCAGTTCTGTGCACCAACAACAACCGGCGGAGCATCTAAGTAATCAAATGCCATTTCGGTGATGTTCTGAGCGATGGTGTTCAGTGCAGAACCTCTGGTACAAGCATCACTTGCCAGAACGATTCTACCGGTCTTCTTAACAGATTCCAGAACCTTTTCATAGTTGAAGGGAACGATGGTTCTAGCGTCAATAACTTCAGCAGAGATACCATATTTCTCTTCCAGTTCTTTCGCTGCATCCAGTGCACGGTACAGGGTAGCACCGATGGTCAGGATTGTAACGTCCTTACCTTCTTTCTTGATGTCGGGCTCGCCGATTTCTACTTCATAGTAGCCTTCGGGAACGCCACCTTCGTGGAACTGTTCGCCAACGTCATAAATTCTCTGGCTCTCGAATACGATAACGGGGTCAGTGCCGTTTAAAGCAGAGTTCATGATACCCTTAGCATCGTACGGAGTTACAGGGAATACAACCTTCAGGCCGGGAACGTGTGCACACATGCTGGTCCAGTCCTGAGAGTGCTGAGCACCGTATTTAGAACCAACGGATACACGAATGATAACCGGCATCTTCAGAACGCCTGCACTCATGGACTGCCATTTAGCCAGCTGGTTGAAGATTTCATCACCACAGCAGCCGATAAAGTCACAGTACATGATTTCAGCGATAACACGACCGCCGCTCATAGCGTAACCAACAGCAGAACCTGCGATAGCAGACTCGGAAATCGGGGAGTTGAAGAATCTGTGATAGGGCAGAGATTCTGTCAGACCCTGATATACAGCGTAAGCACCGCCCCAGTCACGGTTATCTTCACCGTAAGCAACTAAGGTCGGATCTTCATAGAATTTATCAATGATAGCTTCGAACAGACCGTCACGCAGCTGGTAAACCTTGTTCTTGGAAACGGGTTTGCCGTTCTTGTCGAAACCGAAACGTTCTTTCTTTGCAATCTTCTGAACTCTGGGGTTTTCTTCCTTCGGAATTAAAACGTCAGGAGTTCTGTCTTCCATCTTTGCAATCTTCTGATTGGAGAACATCAGGTCAGCAATGATGTTGGGGTTCTTACCAAGGTCCATTCTGGGGGAAACTTCGTCGTCGATAGCCAGTTTAACGATCTTCATCATTCTTTCTCTGATGTCTTCACGCATAGCAGCAAAGTCGTCAGATTTAGCAACCTTAGCTTCAACCAGCTTCTTCTCGAAGTTAACCAGAACGTCATGCTCTGCCCACTTGTCAACCTCTTCTTTCGTTCTGTAAGTAGAAGCATCAGAGGGAGAGTGACCGGTCATTCTGTATGTCAGAGTATCCATCAGAACAGGACCACCCTGGTTATTTAAGATGTCAATCTTTCTTCTCATAGCGTCGATAACTGCCAGCGGATTGTAACCGTCAACACGTTCAGCATGGAGCTGAGTCGGGCTAACACCGGCACCAACACGAGCCAGGATATTGTAAGCCATGGTTTCACCAACAGTCTGGCCACCCATACCATAGAGGTTATTGAAGAAGTTGAAGATGATGGGCAGACCCTTGTTGTGACCTTCTTCCCACAGCTGGGTAATCTGGTCCATAGAGCCCATGTTCAGAGCTTCCCAAACAGGACCACGACCCATAGAAGCGTCACCAACGTTAGAAACAACGATACCGGGCTTACCATTGATTCTCTTGAACATGGAAGCACCCATAGCGATGGTAGCACTACCACCAACGATAGCGTTGTTGGGGTAAATACCGAAGGGAGTGAAGAATGCGTGCATAGAGCCGCCCAGACCCTTATTGAAGCCTGTTTCACGAGCAAAGATTTCAGCCAGTGCACCGTAGAGCAGGAAGTCGATCGCTAAATCTTTAACGTTACCCTTGTCTTTTTCTTTGCCTTCAACAACTTTGTAGGTTGCACCGTCAAAGAAGGTTTCCATATCAGTCAGCAGTTCTTTGTCGTCTAACTTGTGGATACAGGAAAGACCCTTAGCCAGGATTTCACCATGGCTTCTGTGAGAACCGAAGATGTAGTCGTTCTTATCTAAGAGATAAGCCTGACCAACAGCAGAAGCTTCCTGACCTAAAGAAAGGTGAGCAGGACCGGGGTTGTTGTAAGCGATACCCTGGTATTCGCTCTTGGTCTTAATATCGAGGAGCATCTGTTCGAACTCACGGATGATTGCCATGTCGCGGTAAATACGCATGAAATCTTCCTTAGAAAAGTTCTTGCTTTCTTCTTTAATAGTTTTGTTGTACTGGTTCACCGGGATGGGCTCAAATTCAACAAATCCAGGCTGTCTGAGCACATCGGGATCCATAAATTGGGACTTCGGCATAATAAACTTCCTTTCGTAATTTAATTTATTTTACAGCTGAAAAATTCCTTCACGGACAATTTCACAAACGGTAGGATGGGGGAATACGATTTCCTTAATGTCATCTACACGCATTTCGGTTTCAATCATGATACCGGCAGAAACAATAATTTCAGATGCGTAGTTAGACAGCATATGGCAACCAACCAGACGGCGGGTAGCTTTGTCAACGATAACCTTGCAGATACCGTCGCCACCTTCGTTTTCAGCAACATAACGGCCGCTGTAATTCATGGTCAGGTTAGCAACCTCAACGTCCATACCCTTAGCTTTAGCGGTTTCTTCTGTTTCGCCAACGCCGCCAACTTCAGGGTTGGTGTAAATAACAGAAGGAATTGCGTTGTAACGCATAATGTCTTTCTTACCTAAGATGTTGTTGATTGCAACTTCAGCTTCGCGGTAAGCGGTATGAGCCAGCATAGAATGACCGTTAACGTCACCAACAGCATATACGTTGGGGATATTGGTCTTCATGAAGCGGTCTGTTACGATAGCACCGCGTTCGGTTAAAACGCCTAAGGATTCAAGGCCAATGCCGGCAGTTGAAGCACGACGACCGATGGACAGCAGAACCTTGTCAGCCTTAACTTCCTCAGTCTTGCCGTCTTTTTCATACACAACAGCGTCTTTCTTAACCTCTGTTACCTTAGCACCCAGTTTAAAGGTGATGCCCTTCTTTTCATAGTTCTTCATTAAGAGCTTAGAAATTTCTGCGTCAGTCGGGCCGGCAATCTTATCCATCATTTCAACAACGGTTACTTTAGAACCTGCAGAATTGAAGTAAGAAGCCATTTCAAGACCGATAACGCCGCCACCAACGATAACCAGCTCAGCAGGCACTTCTTCCAGATCCAGAATTTCGCGGTTTGTCAGAACTGTACCAGCTTCAAAGTTTTCCTTAACGCCGGGAATCGGAGGCATAACCGGCATAGAACCGGTTGCAATGATTAAACGAGCACCGGTGTAGCGTTCGTCGCCAACTTTAACAACGATTTCGTTGCCTTCTTTGCCGTCGATAACGCCTTCACCTTCAACAACGGTAACCTTGTTTGCTTTCATCTGTGCACGGATACCGCTGACCAGTGTTTTAACAACCTTCTGTTTACGAGCGATAACCGCTTTGTGGTCAAACTTAACGTCACCACAGGTTACGCCGTAATGGTCGGAAAAACGAGCATAGTCATAAATTTTTGCTGAATACAGCAGTGCTTTTGAGGGAATGCAGCCTTCGTTTAAGCAAACACCGCCCAAAAACCGCTTTTCAATTAACAGGGTGTTAAGGCCTGCGTGACCGGCACGCTCTGCAGCCAGGTATCCACCGGGGCCGCCACCCAATACGATTAAATCATAACCCATAATCGTTGCCTTCTTTCTATGTAGTTAAATTATTTAGCTAAAAGTACGCTGAAGTTTTCCAGATTGTTCTTTAAGTCTTTTAAGAACTTAGCAGCGGGAGCACCGTCAACTGCTCTGTGGTCAAATGTTAAGGACAGACCCATTGCAGGATAGTACTTAATTTCGCCGTCAACTTCTTTAGCACGCTGAACGATGGTGTCAACACCTAAGATACCGGTCTGGGGTGCGTTTAATACCGGTGTAAAGGACTCGATACCGAAAGAACCCAGGTTGGTAACAGTAAAGCTACCGCCAGTTAATAAGTCGGGGCTGATAGTGCCGCCCTGGCAAGCACCTGCAAGGTCTTTTGTTTCAGCACTGATTTCAGCCAGAGACTTAAGCTCAGAGCAGAAAATGGTGGGAACCATCAGGCCGCGGGGTGTGTCAACAGCAACGCCTAAGTTAACATGGTTAAAGCGACGCATTTTGTCGTCTAACATATGAGCGTTTAAGTCTTCATGACCGTTAAGCAGTGTTCTTGAAACTGCGTACAGAACGATGTCGTTTAAAGTGATGTTGCCAAGACCCAGTTTTTCTGCGCTATTCTTGAGTTTCTTTCTGTATGCCATAATCTCTGTTGCATCGAAGCTGGTGTTTAAGGTCAGCTGTGCGGTGGTGGACAGAGAGTTGTGCATTGACTTGGAGATAACCTTTCTGATGTTGGTCAGCGGTGTATCTGTGTAAGCTACGCCTTCTTCTGCTGCCATAGCCTCAGAAACAGCCTGAGCAACGGGCTTCTTCAAGTCGCCGGTGGTTACGCGGCCGCCAATGCCGGTGCCTTCGAACTGGTCGGTGCTGCCGGCAGCTGCTGCAGCTGCTGCTTTAGTAAATGCAACGCCACTCTGAGCTAAAGCTTCAACGTCACGTTCAATGATTCTGCCATTGGGGCCACTGCCTTCAGCAAAACGAACATCAACGCCCAGCTTTTCAGCGTGGTTTTTCGCACGGGGAGAAATGAATACGTTTTCTTTTGCGGTGTTAGAAAGAGCCGGTGCTGCTACTGCTGCAGGTGCTGCAGCGGCCTGAGGAGCCTCTTCTTTTGCTGCTTCAGCAGGAGCCTCGTCTGCTGCACCCTCAGGACGGAATGCAGAAACATCTTCCCCTTCTTCACCGATAACGCAAACGTTTAATAAGCATTCAACATCGTCGCCCTCTTCAAAAAAGATTTCCAAAAGAGTACCAGCGACAGTTGCTTCCTCATCAAAGGTAGCCTTATCTGTTTCATAGGTAAACAGCATATCGCCTACGTTTACCTGATCGCCTTTTTGTTTATGCCACTTTCCAATGATACAGCTTTCAACAGACTGTCCCTGTCTGGGCATAATAACCGGTGTTGCCATAAAATCCTCTCCTTAACTTATAATTTGTTTTTTGTAAACTAATTGAGCATAACCTGACCGCCGGTAACCGGAACAGCCTGGCCTGTTTCAAATTCCTGCTCTACGATGTAGAAAATTGCACGAGCAACGTCTAACGGCATACAACCACGTTTAATCGGGGTTTTTGCTTCATAGAACTTCTTTACATCTGCAGCGGTTTTTGCTCCGGGAACCTTGCCGGCCTTTAAATACTGTACGAACAGACCTCGTTCGGGGTCTGACCACAGGGGACCGTCATAGTAGTTACCGGGGCAAATGGAATTTACTTTAATATTAAATTCAACTAACTCTAAGGCAAAGCTCTGGGTCAGACCAATGCCGCCGAACTTACCGCCGGCATAAGCAAAGTTCTTGTTTGAACCCTCTAAGCCCGATTTTGAGTTAATCTGAATAATATCATAAAATTTATCCGGTGCAACTGCATGCTGCAGCTTCATCACACGGGATGCATATTTAGCACAGAAGTAATATGCTTCATAGTTAATTTTTGTAACAAACTCAAAGCTCTTAGCGTCCATTTCTTCTAAACCACCGGCTTTTAAAACACCGGCATTGTTAACGAAAATGTCCAAGCCACCAAAAGCTTTTACCGTGTCTTCAATCATAGCTTCAACAGAAGCTTCATCAGAAACGTCAACCTTGCAGGCAAAGGCACGGCCGGCACCGTTTTTCTTGCACAGCTCGTCTGCAACCTTGGCTGCCAGGTCAATGTTTAAGTCAGCAATGACAACATTAGCACCTTGGGCAATCATTTCTTCAGCAATGCCAAGACCAAAGCCTTGAGCAGAACCTGTAACAATGGCAATTTTGCCCGAAAGGCGACCCTCTGCTGCTTCCTTTGCTGTGAAGACGCCTAAGCCGTCAATCGCAACACTTGCTTTGCCGCAAAGAGAAGCTGCTTTTACTTTTTCGATAGCGTTGTCTTCCGTAACGCCGGAAAGGGTTACATCAGCCTGACCGCTTTCTGAAAAAGAAAGGGAGCTTGCATTCATTGCCGCACGAAGTGCCGGAACAATTTTATACAGCATTTTGTTTCCTCCTTGTAACAGCACATAAGCCCTGACAAAAGTCAGAGCCCATATGATTCTTATTTATGAGACAGAAGATAATCTTCTGCTTCCTTGCACCAGATGCCATTATTCTTTTCAACAATCTTAGCAATCTCACGGAGAACTTCATCATCGGATGTAGCAAAATCAGCGATTGCAGTCATAGGCATATTGATGTTTATGTACACAAGCTTCTTACCGCCGGGAATTTTCGGCAGGTTCAGGGTAGTATCAATGATAGAATCAATACCGCCAACATGGGTAATCATCATGGCAGGGTTGAGTTTACCCTCTTCCATCATCTTAACAGATTCAATCATATCATCTGTGTTACCACCGCTGGTACCAACAATGTGGGTAGAAGCGTAGTGAACATTATAGAAGTTAAATTCAGCAGAAAAAGCAGGATTGGTAGGACCTGCAAAGAAGTTTAAGCAACCGTCTTTACCCAGAATCTGGTCACCCATTTCAACAACAGGTTTAACCGGTGCAAATACAAATACGTCATCGTAGCCCTTGCCACCGGACAGTTCCATCATCTTCTCAACCGGGTTTTCAATGTTACCGGTATTTAAATAAATCAGTTCAACGCCGTTTTTCTTAGCTTCTTCAACGGTTAAGATAGAAGCCGCACGGTCTAAGCGTGCCTGGTCAATATCAGTAACAACCAACAGTTTCGGTTTTCTTTCGTTGTGGATAGCATAGTCAATCGCACCCAGACCCATGGGGCCAACGCCGGCTAAGATCGCCATGTTACCACCGATAACAGTACCCATGTTGTGAACATAAGAACCAGCTTTTGTGTGGTAGTTTGCGTGGAACCCACCAACGATACAGCTCATAGGCTCAGCCAAAGAACCATAGAAGAAAGCTTCACCGTTGTAAGGAAGCAGGCAACCCAGTTCCATAACTTCGTTAGGAATAATAACGTAGGTTGAGCTACCGCCAACATACTGATAAGAATAGCCGGGAGCAGCTAAAGAGCCCTTGTAGTTAATAGCCGGCTGAATGGCGAACTTCTGGCCTTCTTTATACTGACCCTGCCATTTAGAACCAACTTTAACAATTTCACCACAGAATTCATGACCAATGATAGTAGGATTTTCGGCCACATCGTCAGGAACACGCTTGTGGTCACCACCCTGGATAGCTGCCTTGTAGGAAGACATACAGATGCTATCAGAGATAACATGAGCCAAAATTTCGCTGTCTTTAATTTCCGGTAATTCAAATTCTTCTAAACGTAAATCGTTTTTACCGTACAGTCTAACTGCCTTTGTTTTCATAATATTTACACTCCATTTCCGCCACTATCGCGGCGTAATTTTTTTACTAAATTATTTCCATGCCGGCTTCCTTTGCCGCTAAACGCAACGCATCATCCGGCTCTTGGTCTAACACTAAAACGTCAACGTCCTCCGGTCTGCAAAAGGTATAAGGCATGCTTTTGCCGATTTTTGTGGAGTCCATTAACACAATGGTCTTTTTCGCTTTTTTAATGACCTGTTGTTTTAATTTATATTCATCAAAGCTACCGTTTGTAAAGCCGTTTTCTAAGCTAAAGCAGCTGGCAGCCATAAATGCAATGTCAATGTTAATATCCTGAATGTGATCAAGGGCTCCGGCACCGGAAACGCACAGGTTATTGCGGTTTAACTCGCCGCCCACTAAATTCACCGTCGCACTTTTATTCTGCGACATTTCCAGGGCAACGTTAACGCCGTTGGTAATCACAGAAAACCGACCGCTATGTAGCCGTCTTGCAAGCTGCATCATGGTCGAGCCTGCATCAATAAAAATACTTCTGCCGGCTTCAGCCAGGGGTGCCGCTTTCTCGGCAATCTTTCTCTTTTTATCGGCATTTAGAATTTCACGCTGGGCATAGTCCCCTTCCACGTCCTGCAGAATGCTTCGTGACAAATGGCTTAAGGACTTGGCACCGCCTTTGATTTTAATGATTTTATGCTCATTTTCCAGGTAGTCTAAATCTCTGCGGAGCGTCATGGACGAAACCCCGGGAAACAAGGCTTCAAGCTCATGAATACTGACTTCGTCTTTTTGCTCAATCAGCTCAAAAATAGCCTTTCGTCTGTCCTGCACCAACCGTCACCACCTAACACAATGTTAAAAATTCTCATACCTATGTTATTATATAACATTTCCATCATAACGTCAAGTGTTATTTGCTATTTTCTCACCTTTTTTTACACAAGAAAAAAAGCCGTTGTAAATCGGCGGATTCGCCAATTTATAACAGCCTTTTATGACTTACTTTTTTGCCATGTAAAAAATTCACATTACGGTTTTAAAAACCTTTTTCCTCCCTGCAACAAGGACGTTCCCTGCCACAAGGCGGGCAGAACTCCTTCGGCGGTATTTCCGGGCACTTCTTCTCTGCCTCACAGCAGGACGGACACCGGTCTTTATGCTTTGGTTTTTCCTTTCTGTGAAACAACCGGCACAACCCTCGCATTTCATCTTCCATGCAATCCAGACTGCGGCATAAATCACCTAAAACACCCTGTCGCTTCATAAAACCTCCTGCTAAATTATATTCCTATTTTCAGTTTATTCCATAGCAGGTAAAAAGGTTACAAGGCCCAAAGCACGACGAAGAACGGGCAGAATTTCTCGTGTCATCAGGTAAAACCCTAAATCCGTGGGGTGACTTTTATCCACAGAGGGCATCTCCCGAACATCTTGGTCATAAAAACGGGTTCCGTCAACAAAAAAGACGTTTGTATCTCCACCGTTTCTGGCATTTAAATAGGTTTGCATAACCACATCGCGGCGTTTTTCGTCAGCTTCTACGCTGAGCCAACCGGAGCTTGGGCGGCTCACCATGACCACCGGTAAATCCGGTTTTCTCTCACGGATAATTTTAAAGAACGGCTCATGAGTTTGAATCAGGTGCTCTAAGGTCGGTGCATTGTGGTCGTAATCCATAACAAAGCAAGATAAATCAAGGCTTGCAATGAGCTCAGCGATATTCGCCTCGCCCTTGGCATTGCCGGAAAAACCCAGGTTAATCTGCTCAGCGTGGACCCGGGCTGCCAGCTGAGCCGCATGGCAGTTAGAGGGCCTTGACGCACAGCCGCCCTGGGTAATAGAGGAACCGTAAAACAGAATGGGTTTTAAGCCGTATGCCGGTGCCTGTTCTACCTTTGCACCACTAGAAAGTCCGATTTCCAAAGCTTCCAATCCGGCATAGAGGGGCAGATAAATTTTATATTCATGCATCCCCTCCGGCAAACGACAGGAAAGTTCAAATTCAAATTTTTGATTCTGAATATCTGTCGTTTCAGCCCGCAGATTTGATACAAGATGCTCCCCGTCTTGGCCACATAGCATCACATCAAAGCCTCCCTGACCGGTAAAAGGCATATGGGGCAGCAGAGAAAGAGGTCTATAACAACCTTTCAGCAAAATCGCCGTGCTGTTGGTACAGAACCGCACCACACCGCCTGCGGTACATTCTGCCAAAACCCTAACCGCATCTGTCACCTCTGACCGCATTCTGTCAGGTAGACGATATAAAAAAGTTTCGTTTTCTTTGTCCCAGGGGAAGCCTTCAAGCCCTAGCTGCTGAGGGCTATACATATCATAGGAAACCCCTGAAACAGAAAGGGTTTTAAAATTCTTATCAAGATCTGCAATATTCATGTTGTTCTCTCCTTATAATTTCTGTATTTGAACTGCGTTAAATTTATTTAAAAGCCTTACGGGGCGATAGGCAAGCTTTGCCTGTCTGAGACCGGCAAGCCCCATGTCTTCTTCCCTGTTAGCAAAGGGGAGTTCCGCCCACTCGTGGCTTAAAAATTCACTGTTAATAACGTTAAACAGCCCCCGGTAGTCTGCGGCAAATTCCAGATGAACCAGCACCGTATCTTCCGAGACCTGCTCACCGATTGAAAAGGCAACAAGTGCATTGTCCATATAAATACCACCGCCCCGAACTGGCAGCTTATCAAAATTCTCTAATAGCCGCTTGGTTGCCTCCCGTGAGCCGCCGGACCATTTCAGCTCTTCCTTTTCCTCTGCCCACCGGTCATATAAGGAAAGACATGCCGGCATATCCGCCTGGGTTAAGGTTTTATAGGCATAGTCATATGTCTTTTTAAAAAAATTAAAATGGTTTCTTTTACTGTGCAAACTTTTGCCGGATAAATGAATCAGCTTGTCTGTTTCGTAAATATAATCTGCATCATTTCTGTCCTCAACGAACGCAAAAGAGCCGGGAAATAGCACCTCTAACTCCTTAACCATTTCCTCTGACAGATTGCGAAATACCGGCGTTAAACCCTCGCTTTTTATATAGTCTGAAACCTTGCGAATTGCCGCTTTGGTATCTCCGCTACCCACCGGGTAAGAAGCCGAAACCGGTCGCTTTGTCCCCTGAAAGAACAGCACCAGACAATCCTCCACCACATCGTAGGTAATGCCGTTTCCTCCCCAGATAAACATATTGGTAAAGTTATAGGTCGAATTGACTTGATTGTGTATATATTTTTGAAAGATAGGCTGTGCCATGATTGTTATTTCTTTTCGCTCAACCATAATACGCTCCGTTTCATTTGTTATCACTTTCAAAATGCCTGAATAAGCCGTCGCAAATTTCTTCGCTGACGGTCTCGCCGGTGAACCGTTCAAAGGCATAGACCCCTTGATATAAAAGCATGCCCAAACCGTTCATCGTCATCGCCCCTGCCCTCTCTGCCTCCTCTAGGTAAAGGGTTTTGGTGGGGTTATAAATTAAGTCACAGCAAAGCATATTCTTATGATAGGGAAAATTTGCCGGAATGGGGCTTTTGTCTTTATGAGCACCCATACCAAGGGGCGTGCAATTTACGCAAATATCATACTGACAGCTAACGTCCAGTCCTGTTTTAAGCTCTGTCCCAGCAAAATTCTTTGTCAGCTGACCAATTTCTTCTAAAGGATTCTCCTTTCGTGAAACAATAGTAATGCTCGCCGCACCACCCTGGGCAAATTTATAGGAAAGTGTCCGAGCCGTTCCGCCGGTACCAAACAAGAGGATATGTTTCCCCTCTGCCGAAACACCCTTGCGTTTTAAGGACCGCATAAAACCAATACCGTCTGTATTACTGCCAATCCACTTTCCAGCTCGGTTCACCAAGGTGTTAACATTGCCCAGCTGCTTTGCATCTTCATCAATTTCATCTATAAAAGAAAGGACATCAATTTTATAGGGTGCTGTTACATTAAAGCCTAAAAAACCCATATGCTTAGCACCCGCCAGCACAGAGCCGAGCTGCCCGGCTTCTTCAATTTGGAAGGCAAGATAGGCCATATCAAAGCCGGCTTTTTCTGCTAAATAGCCGTGAAGCCTCGGTGACAGGCTGTGGGACACCGGGTTTCCTAAAATACCGGCAAGCTTTGTCTTTGCTGTAATCTCTTTCATAGTATGTCCTCTTTCTCAAACAGTTTTTCAAAACGCAAAAAAACAGGAACATTTTGCGTTTGCGAAAATGCTCTCTGTTTTTTATAAAATGTTTAAACCGGAAGATACATCAAAAGCCCGATAACCACACCTAAAATCGCACCCACCGTTACTTCAAAGGGGCTATGGCCAATCAGCTCTTTTAAGCGTTTGCCAAACATTTCCGGTGCATCTTTTCCGAAATTATCAATAATATCGTTTAGAATTTCAGCCTGACGTCCGGTTTCCCGACGAACCCCCGAAGCATCATACATAACCACAAAGGAAAGCACAAAGCAAACAGCAAACAAAGGGGAAGCCAGACCACATTCAAAGGCTACCGCCGTAGATAATGAGGTCACAAAAGAAGAATGGGAACTGGGCATACCGCCGGAGCCGATAATCCGTCGGAAGTCAAACCGCTTCTCTGTTATGCGTACAATAATAACTTTTAAAACCTGTGCAACCAACCAACCTAAAAGGGCTGTAATCAACACTTTATTTGACAAAAGTTCATAAATCTGTTCCAAAACATATCACCGCTTTTGTTTTCAAGTCTTTTAATTTTTTACCGATCCCGTTGCAGGAGAAAATCTGCCAGACCTCTTAAAAAGTCTGCCTTTTCGCCGTAAGGCTCTAAGGTTTCAATAGCCATACGGGTATAGTCCTCCAACATTTTCTTGGACTGCTCTAAGCCATATAAGGTAACAAAGGTTGTTTTTTCATTTTCGCTGTCACTGCCGATGGGCTTACCTAAAATCTCCGTTGTGCTCTCAACATCTAAAATATCGTCTTTAATCTGGAAGGCAACACCTAAATAACGGGCGAATTTTTCCATGTTTAAAACGTCTTCTTTTGTGCCACCGCCAACAATTGCACCTGCTTTTGCCGCTGCCATCATGAGGGCTCCGGTTTTGCAGATGTGCATAGCCATGAGCGTAACGGTATCAATTTCCGTTCCCTCGGATTCAAGGTCAATCACCTGTCCGCCAATCATACCCTCTGTGCCGGAAAGAGTAGCTATAACCTTTAAAGCTTCCAGGGTTACTGCCGGGGAAGATTTAGAAAAATTAAGAGCTGTTTCAAAGGCACAGTTTAAGAGAGCGTCGCCTGCTAAAACCGCCATCGCCTCACCGTAAACCACGTGGTTGGTAGGCTTACCGCGACGCAGGTCATCATCGTCCATGCACGGTAAATCGTCATGAATTAAGGAATAGGTATGTATCATTTCCACAGCACAGGCAAAAGGCATTGCCTCCTCTATGTCGCCGCCGAAAAGCTCAGCACACGCTCCGCAAAGCACAGGACGAATCCGTTTGCCACCGGAAAACAAGCTGTATTCCATAGCATCATAAACTGTTCTCTGATGATTTTCCTTTTTCGCAAAAAATTTCTGTAATGACTGGTTAGCCAGATTTATTTTGGCTTCAAATTCCGCTAAAAAATCCATAGTAACCTCCGTTTATTATCGTTTATGCAAAAGGTGTTTCCGTAACTTCGCCGTCTTCCGACTGCATCAGACGTGTTACCTTTTGTTCTGCCCGGTCTAAAATTTCCTGACATTCCTTTGTAAGCTTAACACCGGTTTCAAACAGGCTAAGTGCCCGTTCTAAGTCCGGCTGGCCTTGTTCTAATTCCTCCACCACGCGGCTAAGCTCTTCCATTTTTGTTTCAAAGCTTTTCTTCTCAGCCATAACAGCCTCCTTGTAAAAACTTATTCATACTGGGTCAAATGCCCGCAGGATTCCATATCCTGATAGTCCAGTTGCCGGAGTGCTTCGTATAAAACAATGGCAACAGCATTGGATAAATTCAAAGAGCGAATCTCTGAAAGCATGGGAATCCGTACACAGGATTCATAGTTTTCGTGCAAAAGGTCTTCCGGCAAACCCTTGGTTTCTTTACCGAAGAAAAGATAATCTCCATCTTGGTACTCAGCATCCGAATGCCGCTTTTTTGCCTTCGTGGAGCAGAAGTAGTAAGTGCCGGGGCATTTTGCAAAAAAATCGTCTAAATTTTCGTAATACCGAATGTCAAGCTCGTGCCAGTAATCCAGACCGGCACGCTTTAATTTTTTATCGTCAATGGTAAAACCCATGGGCTTTATAATATGTAAAACGCTGCCCGTTGCACGGCAGGTACGGGCAATGTTCCCCGTATTCTGCGGAATTTCCGGCTCTACCAAAACAATGTTCATCGCCAAGGTTATGACTTCCTTTCGTTTACAAAGCGGTCAATCCGCTCTAAGGCTTCTGTAATGTTTGCAATGCTGTACGCATACGAGCAACGGATAAACCCTTCACCGCTGTCGCCAAATGCCGTTCCCGGCACGACGGCAACCTTTTCCTGCCGCAACAGGGTTTCTGCAAAGTCGTTAGAAGAAAGGCCTAAAGACTGAACAGAAGGGAACACATAAAAAGCACCCTCAGGTTCAAAACAGGAAAGCCCCATTTTGTTAAAACCGTCTACGATTACCCGTCTTCTGTAATTGTATTCTTCCCGCATTCTGGCAATATCGTCGTCGCCGTTTTTAACGGCCTCAACCGCTGCATACTGGCTGGCCGTGGGAGCACACATAATAGCATACTGATGAATTTTCATCATCTGCTCCATAATTTCTTTCGGTGCTGCCGCCCAGCCCAGTCTCCAACCGGTCATGGCGTAGCTTTTGGAAAAACCGTTAACCACAACGGTTCGCTCACGCATACCGGGAAGGCTTGCAATGGAGGTATGCTCCATGCCGTAGGTCAGCTCGCCGTAAATTTCATCGGATAAAACAAAAATGTTTTTCTCCCGCAGAACAGAAGCAATTTCCTCTAAATCAGCCTTAGTCATAACACCGCCGGTAGGATTGTTCGGGTACGGCAGGACCAACAGCTTAGTTTTAGGCGTAATCGCATCTAAAAGTGCCTGCTTGGTAAGCTTAAATTTATCTTCGTTCTTCGTAACAATAGGAATCGGTACGCCCCCTGCCAAAACGGCACAGGGTTTATAGCAAACGAAACTGGGCTCCGGAATAAGCACCTCGTCGCCGGGGTTTACCAGGGAGCGGATACAAAGGTCAATGGCTTCACTGCCACCAACAGTTACCAGAATTTCTTTCGCCGGGTCATAAGAAAGGTTCACCCGACGTTCCATATAGCGGCTGATTTCCGTTCGCAGCTCCATTAAGCCTGCGTTAGACGTGTAATAGGTTCTGCCACGCTCCAATGAATAAATCGCTTCTTCCCGAATATGCCAAGGCGTTACAAAGTCCGGCTCGCCCACACCCAGAGAAATAGCATCTTTCATTTCGCTGACAATATCAAAAAATTTTCGGATACCCGAGGGCTTTATGTCCTTGACGCGTTCCGATAGCAAGGATTCATAGTTCATAGAGAAATCACCTCACGAGTGTCCTGGTGCTTATCATTCACTATAACACCGTCTACTTTATATTTTTTCAGAACAAAATGGGTAGCCGTGCTGAGCACCTGCTCCATGGGAGCCAGCTTTTCAGCAACGAACAGAGCCACTTCTTTCATGGTTTTACCCTCAATGATAACGGCCAGGTCAAAGCCGCCAGACATTAGGTATAAAGAGGCAACCTCCTCATACTGGTAAATCCGCTTTGCGACCTCGTCAAAGCCCTCACCTCTCTGAGGAGTAACTTTTAGTTCAATAATAGCCGAAACCGGCTCGGAATCTGTGTTCTCCCAGTTGATAATGGTTTTATATCCAACAATAATATTGTTATCTTCAAATTCTTTAATTTGTGCCGCCACTTCTGCAGGGTCTCTGTTTAACATAACCGCAATCTGCTCAGCACTCAGGCTTGCATCACGTTCTAACAATTCTAAAATCTTTTTCATGTCTGTCTCTCCTTTTTTTGCAACTTCTATTCCATATAATTTGTCAGTGTTCCGATGTTTTCAATGATAACAGAAACCTTGTCACCATGTTGCATCGGGCCAATGCCTGCCGGCGTTCCCGTGGTGATTACGTCGCCGGGGTAAAGAGGCATAATTTCCGATACAAAGCTGACAAGCTCAGCAGGTGAAAACATCATCATGTCCGTATTGCCCTGCTGCTTAATTTCGCCATTTAACTCAAGGCGAATATTCAAAGACGAAACATCTGCCTCGGTTTCAATGTATGGCCCCATGGGTGCAAAGGTTTTAAAGCCTTTGGCTCTCGTCCACTGCCCGTCAACCTTCTGCAGGTCACGGGCGGTTACGTCGTTTAAACAGGTATAACCAAATATGTAGTCCTCCGCTTCTTCGGGAGTAACACAATCGGCAGTTTTGCCGATTACCACGCAAAGCTCAGCTTCATAGTCCACCTGCTTTGACGCCGCAGGCCAAAGGATTGTGCTGCCATGCGGCAGTAGTGATGACGTCGGCTTGGTAAAAAGAACCGGTGCCTTTCTTTGCTCCTCTTTCATTTCTTTGGCATGGTCAGAGTAGTTTAAGCCTACCGCTATAATTTTTGTGGGCTCGCAGGGAACCAGTAGCGTAACGTCTTGCAGGGCAACGCCCGCCGCCCCTACGGTATAAGAAGTATATATGTCCCCCTCTACCGGGTACACTGTCTCTTTCTGTAAAACACCGTACGAGGTTTTTCCCTCATAGGCATACCGCAAAAATTTCATGCCAAAACCACCTTTTTATGTTTTTGTTTTAATTTGTTTCTTCCTCTTCTTCTAAAACACAGCCCTCAATGTACTCCCAGAAATGGTCAACACATTCCTGCTGCTTAACAGAAAAGGGAATTAAAATATCGCCGTCTCGAAGGGACAGCTCCTGGGCAATCATTTCCAGATTATTTGCAAGCTGGGTTTTGCTCAGTTTGTCACACTTGGTGGCAAACACCACGGAATAAGCACAGCATTCCTGAATCCATTCCTGCATAGCTTTATCTTCACGACTGGGCTTGTGTCTTGAATCTACCAGCTGTACAACCTGGCAAAGCTGGGGACGGCTTTCCAAATAATCGTTAATCATACCGCCCCAGGCTTCAATTTCTTTTTTCGACCGGGAGGCATAGCCATAGCCCGGCAGGTCAACCAGCATCAGCTGATTGTCTACATTATAAAAGTTAATGGTAATGGTTTTACCCGGCGTACCGCTGACACGGGCTAAGCTCTTTCTGTTTAAAACCTTGTTTATCATAGAAGATTTGCCCACGTTTGACCGACCCGCCAAGGCAATTTCCGGCATATGAGTATTGGGGTATTGCACCCGCTTCACCGCCGAAATCATCAGATTCACATTGTTGATGTTTACTCTCATAGTCTGCCTCAATTCAAAGCAATGTTTAAAACCTCGTCCATGGTTTTGACCGGAATAATGGAAAGGTTTTCTTTTACAATGCCCTCTAATTCGTCAATATCCTTTTCGTTTTCAGCCGGAATAATAACTGTTTTAATACCGGCACGAAAAGCCGCCAAAGTCTTTTCCTTTAAGCCGCCAATGGGAAGCACTCTGCCCCGGAGCGTAATCTCGCCGGTCATGGCAACCTCGCGGTTGACCGCCCTGCCGCTTAAAGCAGAAATAAGGGCTGTTCCGATGGTAATACCGGCAGAGGGACCGTCTTTCGGGGTCGCACCCTCCGGCACATGGATATGAATATCTTTATCCTTATAAAAACTGCAATCAACGCCCAGTTTTTCACAGTTCGCTCTGACATAGCTAACCGCCGCTTTTGCAGATTCCTGCATAACGTCTCCCAGTTGGCCTGTCAGCTCGGTTTTACCGGTACCGGGCATAACATTCACTTCTACCGACAAGGTGTCGCCGCCCACCTGGGTCCAGGCAAGGCCGGTCACAACCCCAACCTCATCTTGCTTGCCAACAGTTTCAAACAAGAATTTCTTTTTTCCTAAAAATTCGTGGAGGTTTTTATCGGTAATTCTCACAACCGCTTCGGCATCTTTCGCCAAAATCAAATCCGCCTTACGGCAAAGGGTTGCAATATTTCTTTCCAGGTTTCTGACGCCGGACTCCCTGGTGTAATACTCAATCACAGCACGAAGTGCCTTATCTGTCAGCTTAAAATTCTTGCCGGTTAAGCCATGAAGCTTCCGCTGCTTGGGAATCAGGTGGCGTTTGGCAATCTGGAATTTTTCCTCGGCGGTGTACCCCGTCAGCTCAATGACCTCCATACGGTCAAGAAGGGGTCTGGGCACCGTATCTAAGGTGTTGGCAGTCGCCACAAAGAGCACCCGGGATAAGTCAAAGTCCACCTCTAAAAAGTGGTCACGGAATTTATTGTTTTGCTCAGAATCCAGCACCTCCAAAAGTGCCGCCGCCGGGTCTCCCCGGTAGTCTGATGCCATTTTGTCAATTTCATCAAACAGCATTAAAGGATTTTCCGCCTCTGCCTGCTTCATCGCCTGAACAATTCTGCCGGGCATAGCACCGATATAGGTTTTTCTGTGTCCGCGAATGTCCGCCTCGTCCCGAATTCCGCCTAAGGAAATTCTTACATAGTTTTTCCCAAGGCTTTCGGCAATGCTTTTTGCAATCGAGGTTTTACCCACGCCCGGCGGTCCTACCAGGCACAAAATCGGTCCGGCTAAGCTACCGGTCACCTTTTTTACCGCTAAATATTCCAAAATTCTCTCTTTTACCTTGGTAAGACCGAAGTGGTCACGGTCTAAAATCTTAGCCGCACGGTCTAAGTCCATGTTTTCTTCGGTAGCTTTGTTCCAGGGCAGGTCACAAATCCATTCAAGATAGGTTCTGATAACAGAACCCTCAGGGTTCCCGAACTGCATCTTAGAAAGTCTGCCAAGCTCCTTGTTGCATTTTTCGTAAACGACTGCCGGTACCCCTGCCGCTTGGAGTTTTGCCCGAAATTCCTGAATTTCAAGACCAATTCCGTCCTTATCACCCAGTTCCTCCTGAATGACTTTCATCTGTTCCCGGAGGAAATATTCCTTTTGATTTTCGTCCATCTGCATCTTAACTTTTTGGCTGATTTCGTTATCAATATTTAAAATTTCGGTTTCACGAATTAAAATGCCGATGAGCTTTTCCATGCGTTCACAGATGCTGACCATCTCCAAAAGTGCCTGCTTATCGGAAAGCTGCAGTTGCAGATTGCCGGCAATGGTATCGGAAAGTTCTTCCGGATTTTTAAGGTTTTCCAACGAAGCAACCAGCTCCGGGTTTGCCTTTCGGTTACTGCTTAAATACCGCTTAAACTCCTCTACCAGCCGCCGCATTAAGGCTTCACAATGGGTTTCTGACAGCTCCTCTGCCCCATCACGTAGTTCTTCTACCAACACGGTTGCAAAAGGACGTTCGCTGATAACATGGCAAATTTCTGCCCGATACAAGCCCTCCACCAAAACGCGGGCCATGTTGTTGGGCATTTTCACAATCTGCTTAATCCGGCAAACGGTTCCAACGGTTTCAATTTCGTCCAGCTTCGGGTCTTCTTTCAGAATATCTTTTTGCATGGCTAAAAAAGCCAGCTGGTTTTCTACCATGGCTTGCTCTAATGCCTTTAAAGATTTTTTCCGAGCCACATCAAAATGCATAAGTGTTTTCGGAAAAATCACCAGTCCACGGGTAACAATCATAGGAAGACTGGCTGTTTTTTTAATAATTATCTGGTTCATATATCCCTCCGAATTTAATCCGGTGCATAACGGTTTTCTTCTTAAAAAAAGAATAACATTCTATAAATTTAGTCTTTCATAAACGCCAAATTTTAAAACTCCCGGTTGCGATTTTTCACAGGCAGAAAATGAAAGTTAAATTTTATTATATCAAAAATTTCGACAAATTTCAAATTTTTTGCGAAATTCACCTTTGCACCGCATCAAACCTCGTTTACGCCTGCTTGAGTGCCTGGTCAATATCTGCAATAATGTCTTCAACGTTTTCAATACCAACGCTCATTCTGATTAAGTCGCTGCTGATACCTGCATCAACAAGCTGCTGGTCGGTAAGCTGACGGTGGGTTGTGCTGGCAGGATGCAGCACGCTGGTTCTGGCATCTGCCACGTGAACCACAATGGCTGCAAGCTTTAAGCTGTCCATAAAGCGGACTGCCGCTTCTCTGCCGCCTGCAACACCGAAGGAAATAACGCCGCAAACACCGTTGGGCAGATAGGTCTGTGCCAGTTCGTACTGACTGTTGCCTTTGAGCATCGGATAGTTAACCCAGCTAACCTTTTCGTGCTTTTCCAAAAATTCAGCCACTTTTACTGCATTCTCACAATGGCGTTCCATTCTTAGATGCAAGGTTTCCAGACCTAAATTTAAAAGGTAGGCAGACAGCGGGCTGGGAGAAGCACCAATGTCTCTGAGAAGCTGAACTCTTGCCTTGGTGATGTATGCCGCTTCGCCAAAATCTCTTGTGTAAACAACGCCGTGGTAGGATTCGTCAGGCTCAGTCAGCTCCGGATATTTTCCGCCCTTTTCCCAATCGAATTTACCGCTGTCAATAACAACGCCGCCAACCACCTGAGCATGGCCGTCCATATATTTGGTGGTGGAATGGGTTACAATGTCTGCACCGAACTCAAAAGGACGGCAAAGAATCGGTGTGGGGAATGTGTTATCCACAATCAGGGGAACGCCGTGAGCATGAGCGATATTTGCATAGCGACGAATGTCTAAAATATCCAGTGCCGGGTTTGCCACGGTTTCACCAAATACCGCACGGGTTCTCTCGTCAAACAAAGCATCAATTTCCGCGTCGGTAGAACCGGGACGGATAAACCGAACCTCAATCCCCATTTTCTGCATGGTTACGGCAAACAGGTTTACTGTACCGCCGTAAATAGAAGAAACGCTGAGGAAATTGTCACCGCTTTTTGCAATATTTAAAATAGAAAACAAATTAGCTGCCTGGCCTGAGGACAGAAATACTGCTCCAACGCCGCCTTCTAGCTCTGCGATTTTCTTTTCAACCGCGTCAACGGTGGGGTTAGAGATTCGGGTATACATATGGCCCGGTACCTGCAGGTCGAAAAGCTTACCTAAATGCTCCGCTGAGTCATATTTATAAGTGGTGCTCTGATAAATGGGCAGAACACGGGGTTCGCCGTTTTGGGGCTGATAGCCGCCCTGAATACAAATGGTTTCGGGTTTATATTGTTTCATAAAAATAGCCTCCTGTTTATATTTCTTATGTTAATTGTTTGTAAGGGTAATCACGGTTTCTTCCCACTCTGCCGGTGGCTTGTGGCAAGAAAAATACAAAACCTGCTCCGCACGGTTTCGGCACAGCCACGAAAAGGCCGCCTTTTGCCGTTCATCATCAAGCTGTATAAAGGTATCGTCTAAAATCAACAGCGGAATTTTTTCATACAGAGTATGTAAAACCGCCATTCGCAGAGCGAAATACAACAAATCGTAAGTACCGGCACTGACATATTCTGCCGGAACAATCTCATTGCCATCAGGGGTTTTCAGCATCATTTTATAATCGTCAGTCACCCTGACCTCCTGATACCGGCCGCCTGTCAGCTCAGCAATCACCGTTCCCGATGTTTCGTTGAGCATCGGTGCAAAGCTGCTCTTTAGTTCCTCAAAGCACTCTGCCATGGTATTTTTAGCAAGAGAAACGGTTTCATAAGTCTCCTGCATGGCTTCCCGCCGTTTTAAGGCTTCCTCCAACGCCGTTTCAATGACGCTGACGCTTCGGGTGCCCGAAAAACCGTTTTCAGCCTTTGCGTTGTTCTGTGCCAGCTCCCGTTCTAAGAAAAGCTGTTTGCTTTGCAAACTCTCTCGTTCCGCATCTAACGCCGACACGGACGGTCCATCGTAAACAACCGCCTCCGGCATCTCCTGCTTCGGCATTGCCGCCAAGGTTTTTTCCATTGCCGCAATGCTTTCCTGCAACCTGAAAACTTCTTTTTCTTTGCTGTCTATTTGATAGGCAAGAGCTTTTGCCGCTTCTGCTTTTTCCAGTAAAGCCGCCCGATTGTGAACCTCAGCGGATGCATAAACCGATGCAATCTCAGCCTGCATATCAGATAGCTTTTTGCCGGTTTCTTCTGCTGCCAGTTTAGAAAGGCCTGACTCTTTTTCAGAAAGCTTTGCCTCCAGTGCCAACAGCTCTTTTGGGTCATCTTTTTGATAGAAAAACGGAATCAGCAGAGCTGATATAACCAAAAGCCCAAACCAAAGGGGCTTAACAAAAACGCCCAACACTGCCGCCGCTATGGCAATAAAAACCGAAACCGTTATAATAGGAATACGCAGTTTTTTCTTTGTTTCTTTTTTTTGGCTGACTGCTTCTTGTAAGCTGTCTACTTCCTGCCTCAAGGCCTGTTCTTCTGCCAGCTGTTTTTCCAAAACAGAGCAAACCGTTTCTTTTTCCGCTATCTGCAGAATTTGTTCCTGCCCTAAGGAAAGAATATAGGCAAAGGATTCCTGCTTCTTCCTTAAGCGGTTTTGTTCTTGCTTTTCTTTTGCAAGGGCTTCCTTTTCTTTTTCAAGACGCAAGGTAAGCTCTGCCTGTTCTTTCATTGCCCGAATCTCGTTTTGATAGGCTTCAAAGGCAAGGGCAGATTTTCTCTGCTCCAGTAGCCTCTTAAGTTTTTGTTCTGTTTCCTCTTTTTCCGCCGTCATGCGACGAATATCTAACAGCAAGGACCGAAAGAGTCCGTGTTTTTGTTTTGCCTCAAACAGCTCTTGCTTCAAGGCTTCAATCTCACCGTCTAATTGCACTAAGCTGCCGCCTCTGCCGGTTTTGGAAACCAGTTCGTGTTGAACCCGTTCCAGCTCCGTCAATGCTTTTTGCACAGAAGCATCTTCATCACCGGTATTTTCCAGGTTGGAAAGCCGCATCATCAGTTCGTCTTCCTTGCCCTTTTCAAAGGCAGCACCCAACTGGCTGATAAACAAAGTTTTATAAAAAGCCTCTTCCCCAACACCTAAAAAATGCTGGCCGATTTCTTCCGGCGGCATAACAATTTCCTGCCAGTCCTTCGCCGTATAGAGATTTGTTTTATCCCCGCGGGCTGTCTGGCCGAACCGGCGTTTTAAAACATAGCCCGTTCCCTCATGTTCAAAATGCAAAGTGCCCGCCATGTAGGTTTCGCCCCAGGGCATATACAGACTACGGCTGTCCCCTTTAAGACCGCCGCCCCGGACCTTTGCCGGCAAGCCGTAAAACATAGCCGCCATAAAGGCACAAAGGGTACTCTTTCCGGCTTCGTTCACCCCGTGAATATACTGGGCACCGTCGGTTAGCTCTAAAGCAAAATCCCGAAGACCGCCAAACTTTTCAATTTCAAGCTTTACTATCTTCATCGGATTTTCACCTTCTCTCCTGCCAACGCCGAAAGCCCATATTCCAAAGCACGGGCATAGCGACCGGTTTCGTCACCCGAAAGCCCTTGCGACAGCTTTTGGGCAAACAAACCGCGAATGCCGGTTTCTTTCATAAGTGCCTCTATCTCCAGAGGTTTTTTGGTTGTATCGTAAAATTTAATAAAGAAGCAATCGGAAAACGCCTCGGAAAGTACGTCCGTATCCGGCACAAAATCCGTTTCCCCCGTCAGAACAATTTTATATAAATCTTCCAAACGGTCCACCACGGTTTTCACGGCACGAATCACTTCATCATGGGTCAAAAGCCCGCTGATGTCTACCGGAATTTCCCGATACTGCCGCTGGCAGACCGGCACAAAGGTTTTCGTAACACCTTCGTTTGTTACTTCACCGCAAACAACGCCTTTTAATCCCAGCTCATCAAAACCGCGACCCTCCGGACAGCCGGGGTAAACACAGAGGGTACTGCCCAGTTTTGTTTCCCCGTAGCTATGTATGTGCCCCAATGCCAGGTAGGAAAGACCGGACTGACTGACCATAACTCTGTCAATGGGGTTATAGTCGCTGCCGCCCAGGTCACCGTGCATCAAAAGCACAGACGGACGGCCGGGCGTTGCCGAAAAATTAGTCAGAAGCGGTTCTGTTTGAACGCTGCGACCGAAAGAAATACCGTATACGTCGCAATCTTTAACGGAAATACACTCCGGTTCCGTTCCAAAAACATGAACGTTAGGCGGAAGCTCCATCAGCTTATAATAAGACTGCTCAAACAAAGGGTCATGATTGCCGGCGGCAATCAAAACCGGAATCTCCCCTAAAGAAGCAAAGCCGCGGCACAGCGTATGAACCGTTTCTGCCTCCACCGTATCCTGGTCAAACAGATCACCGGCAATCAGCAAAACATCTGCCTCTTTAGCAAGCTCAATTACAGAAAGAAAGGTACGCCTGAGTTCTGCCTGCCTGAGAGCGGCACGTTTTCCGTCACCCAAGCCGGAAAAGGCTGTATCTAAATGCAGGTCTGCACAATGGACAAATTTCATTTCGGCACTTCCTTTCTGCTTACTTTTCGCATAATTATATAAGTATACTATTATAGTATATCACAAAATTGCCACAATCACAAGATTTTCTCGCATTCTTCACAATTTATTTTAAAAATTATTTTCAAATTGCTGAAAATAAAACTAGTAATTTTCGAAAAAGTATGATATACTATATATAATCATGCATTCAAACTTGATATTTTGACCCTTATTAAAAGGAGGTTATCCTATGGCAATTAAAACAGAAAACGAACGTGGTTCTATTGTTATGAGCAATACCGTCATCGCACATATCGCCGGCATGGTAGCAACCGGTTGCTACGGCGTTGTGGGCATGGCATATAAAAACGCCGGCGACAGTTTCGCCAGCCTTTTAAAGTGGGATACCATTACAAAAGGAATTAAGGTTACAACAGAGGACGATAAAATCAGCATCGATCTGCACATCATTGTAGAATACGGTGTTAACATTAAAGTTATTTCTGACAGCATTATCAGCAGTGTTCGCTACAACGTTGAAAACATGACAGGTTTCCGCGTTGGCCGCGTAACCGTTAATGTTGAAGGAATCCGTGTAAACTGATTCGGAGGTGCAAGTCTTGATTTATACAATGGATGCCGCAAGTCTTTCTGAGGCGTTTATTTCTGCGGCCAATAAGCTTGTTAATAATAAAAGTATTTTGAATGATTTAAACGTGTTCCCCGTTCCTGACGGTGATACAGGTTCTAATATGTCTATGACGGTAACGGCTGCAGTCAGCGAGATTACCGGTAAAAGCTTTGAAACTGTCGGCGAGGTTATGAATGTAATCGCCGGTGCTTCTCTTCGCGGTGCCCGCGGTAACTCCGGCGTTATTCTGTCTCAGCTGTTCCGCGGTATGTCCAAGCGTTTAAAGGACTGTAAGTTAGCTGACGCAACCGATATTGCCGAAGCCTTTTCCGAAGGTGTTAAAACTGCATACCGTGCGGTTATGAAGCCGGTAGAAGGTACTATGCTCTCCGTCTCCCGTGACGGTGCTGAAGGTGGCAAAGCGTACCTTAGCGATAATAATGAAATAAAAGCACTTCTCTCCAGCGTAATTGCCGCCGCACAGAAGAGTCTTGATATGACTCCGGAAATTCTTCCGGCATTAAAAGCTGCCGGCGTTGTTGACTCCGGTGGTCAGGGTATTTTATACCTGTTAGAAGGTGCTCTTACTTATCTGGAAACCGGCGAGGTAATTGAGCGGAAAGACGGAGAGGTTCTGCCTGCTCCCAAGGTAAGCTCTGCACAGGTTTCCGACGCTGACATTAAATTTGCATACTGTACTGAATTTTTAATTGAAAAGAACGAAAGCACCTCTTCCAGCAAGCTGTTTGCTCAAACCATCGAGAAAAAAGGTGACTCCATGGTGGTGGTTGATGATGAAACCATCATTAAGGTGCATATTCATACCAATCACCCCGGCTACGTTATCGAGGAAGCCTTAAAGCTGGGTGCTCTCATTAACATTAAAATTGACAATATGAAATACCAGCACAACGAGCTCGGTTCTGCTGTGGCAGAAACCGCTCCTGCTGAACCGGCTGCTCCCTTCGGTTTTGCCGCTGTTGCCGCCGGCGAGGGTATGGAGGCTCTGTTCCGTGATATGGGTGCAAACGAAGTTATCTTAGGCGGTCAAACCATGAACCCCAGCACGGACGATATTTTAGCAGCCGTTAACAAAATTAACGCAGAAACCGTTTTCGTTCTGCCCAATAATAAAAACATTATTATGGCAGCAGAGCAAGTGGAAGCGTTAACAGAAAAGAACGTTGTTGTAATTCCCACCCGTTCCATTCCCGAGGGTATTTCTGCTATGCTGGCATTCATGCCGGACAGTTCCGCAGAAGACAACAAAGAAGCTATGCAGGAAGCTGCTTCTTTAGTTAAAACCGGTAACGTTACCTACGCTGTCAGAGAATTTAATTTAAACGGCGAGACAATGCCCAAGGGTAAAATTATCGGCCTGACCGGTAAGAACATTTTGGCTGCCGGTGATGAACCTGCCGCTGTTGCAAAAGAGCTCCTTGCCGGTATGGTTGATGAAGAAAGTGCCATTATTAACGTGTTCTACGGGGAAGACGTTTCTGACGAAGATGCTGAAGCACTGCAGGCATATTTAGAAGAAACCTATCCCGATTGTGATGTTTTAGTTCATAACGGCAAACAGCCGCTTTACTACTACATTGTTTCTGTTGAATAAGTAAAACACCCGCGAAAAAGGAGAGTGTCTGCCATGAAAGGTCCGGGATTACACAGCAGCATAAAAGAACTCTCCGGCGTCGGCGAAAAACGTGCTGCCGCTTTTGGCAGATTGGGTATTTTTACCTTGGCAGATTTATTGTCCCACTATCCCAGAACCTATGAGGACAGAACTGTCTGCAAAAAAATTATAGAACTTTCACACGAAGAAACGGTCTCCATTTGCGGGGTCGTTTCTTCTTCTGTTAAAACCAATTTAATCCGAAAAAACCTTCGGATTTCTACCGTCAAAGTCTCTGACGGTACCGGTTTTTTAGAGCTTGTCTGGTTTAACAACCGCTTTATAGAGAGCCGCCTGAAAAAAGGGGAAACCTATGTTTTTTACGGAAAAGTCCAGACGACGCCTAAAAAGCAAATGCACTCACCCATTGTTGAACTGCCAACCCAACAAAAACAAATCGGAAGAATTATGCCTATTTATCCTTTAACCGAGGGCCTGACAGAGACCTTTGTAACGGATTGTATGCAAAAAGCTTTAACCGCCTGCCGCGGGCAAATTAAAGAAACCCTGCCGGCTAAGCTCCGCACAGCCTTTCAGCTTTGCGAAATTAACTATGCTATTGAAAATATTCACTTCCCCACAGATGCCGAGGCTTACCGTTTAGCCCGTCGGCGGCTGGCTTTTGAGGAACTGTTTTTGTTCCAGACAGCGTTGTTTTCCTTAAAAAAACGGCAGAATGATTGCAAAGCACCTCAAATGCAGGCAGAAATTGAACCCTTCCTTACATCGCTCCCCTTTGAGCCTACCGGAGCACAACGCCGGGTTATGGGGGAAATTGCAAAAGATATTGCTTCTTCTAACGTTATGAACCGTTTGGTTTGCGGTGATGTTGGCTCCGGTAAAACCGTAGTAGCCGCTGCCGCTGTATATGCTGCCGCCCGAAGTGGGTTTCAGGCTGCTTTTATGGCACCAACGGAAATTTTAGCGGTGCAGCATTACAACAATTTAAAAAAATTATTTGCTCCTCATAATATAACCGTTGAGCTCTTGGTTGGTTCTCTTTCAGCAAAGCAAAAAAGAGAAATTTTAGGAAGACTCAAAGACGGCACAACCCATATCGCCGTAGGGACCCATGCCCTGCTTTCAGAAGATGTTGGCTTTAAAAAGCTGGGTTTGGTCGTCACCGACGAACAGCACAGATTCGGCGTTGAGCAACGAAAGCTTTTGACGGAAAAAGGTGAAAACCCTCATGTTTTGGTTATGAGTGCAACACCTATTCCCCGAACGCTGGCCCTGATAATTTATGGTGACTTAGACATTTCCATGATTGATGAGCTGCCCCCCGGCAGACAAAAAATTGATACCTTTGCCGTTGATGAATCTTACCGCAAGCGGATTTATGACTTTTTGAAAAAAGAAATGGCTCAGGGCAGACAGGCATATATCGTTTGCCCCTTGGTTGAAGACTCCGAAGTAACAGAACTGGAATCCGTAACGGCATACATAGAAAAGCTGACAAAGAACGGTTTTGCCCCCGCCTCCGTAGGTATGGTTCACGGCAAGATGAAAGGTGCGGAAAAGGATGCTGTTATGACCCGTTTCAAAAAGGGCGAGTTGTCTGTTTTAGTTGCCACAACCGTAATTGAGGTTGGCGTTGACGTGCCTAACGCAACAATTATGTTAATTGAAAACGCCGAACGCTTCGGCCTTTCTCAGCTCCACCAGCTTAGAGGCCGTGTTGGTCGCGGCAGTCACAAATCCTATTGTATTTTATTGGCACAATCTTCCGGCGAGACCGCAATGGCAAGGCTTTCTGTTATGAAACGGGAAAGCGACGGCTTTAAAATTGCAGAAGAAGACTTAAAGCAGCGAGGTCCCGGTGAATTTTTCGGTACACGCCAACACGGTTTACCAGCATTCCGGATTGCAAACCTTTTCTCTGACATGGAGCTTTTAGCACAAACCACAACCGCCGCACGGGATTTTTTGGCCGGTAAGGTTCTCTGTTCGACCGATGAAAAACAACAAATTTCTAAGAAAATTGACGCCTTGTTTAACAATCGTGTTACAATTAGTTAAAAATACTTGACATTTATTAGAAATGTTGTAAAATAGTATATGTATAATAGTATTTAAATGTCTTATTGTCGAAAGATGAAAAACGGGGTTGGTAATTGTGAGAGTTATTGCTGGTTCAGCCAGAGGGACAAAGCTTGTTTGTCCTGAGGGTTTGTCCGTGCGTCCGACTCACGACCGGGTAAAAGAAGCCGTTTTCAGTATGCTGACCGGCCGCCTTGTAGGTGCCAGCGTCCTGGATTTGTTCACCGGCACCGGTGCTCTCTCCGTTGAAGCTTTAAGCCGCGGTGCCGAAAATGCCGTTTTGGTTGATGCTTCTGCCCGTTCTTTAGAAACCGCTAAAGCTAACCTGGAAAAAACCCGTCTTTTAGATAAGGCAAGGCTTGTAAAAGCAGATTATCTTTCCTTTCTGCAAAGCACAGCCGACCAATTTGATTTGATTTTTTTAGATCCGCCTTATCAGGGGGACTATTTAAAA
>JAFQWH010000028.1 GCA_017407515.1 Clostridia bacterium
AGCCTTTGTGCCCACTACCAAATGTCCGCAGTTGCGGCATTCCCAAACCTTAACCTCGCTCTTTTCAAACACGGCTTTGGTTTCAACGTTTTTAAGCAGTGCCCGATAGCGTTCTTCATGGTGCTTTTCAATTGCAGCAACCAGGCGGAACTTAGCTGCCAGCTCGGGGAAACCTTCTTTTTCAGCGGTTTCGGCAAAACCGGCATACATATCGGTCCATTCGTAGTTTTCACCGGCAGCAGCCTCAGCCAGATTCTCAGCTGTATCGCCGATGCCTTCTAACTCTTTAAACCACAGTTTTGCGTGTTCCTTTTCGTTGTCTGCTGTCTTTAAAAAGAGGGCTGCAATCTGCTCAAAGCCTTCTTTTTTTGCTTTAGAGGCAAAATAGGTATACTTGTTTCTTGCCTGAGATTCACCGGCAAAAGCCGCCTCTAAGTTTTTCTCTGTTTGGGTTCCTGCATATTTTGACATTTTGACATTCCTCCATTGTCTAAAAATTTTTGTTTTTTATTCTTCTGAGAACATATCTTTACCGACACCGCAAAGAGGACATTCAAAATCCTCCGGTAAGTCCTCAAACTTTGTGCCGGGTTCAATTCCTAAATCCGGTGCACCCAGTTCTTCGTCATACACCCAACCGCAAACGTCACATACATACTTTTTCATAACAAAATTCCTCCATAAAAATATTATATTTTTTCAAAATCTGAAGCACCGTGCTTACAAAGGGGACAAACAAAATCGTCTGCTAGTTTATCACCCTCATGAACGTAGCCGCAGATTTTACAAACATAGCCTTTTTTGCCCTCTGTTTCGGGCTTGGGTTTTACGTTGTTTTGATAATAGGTATAGGTCATGGTCTCTGCCTGCGTAATGACTCTCGCCTCTGTTACGGAGCAGATAAACATACCGTGAGTTCCAAGGTCAACATAATCTTCCACCTTAAGGGACATAAAGGAGTTAATATGTCTCGGCAGGAAAATTAAGCCGTTATCGGAACGAAGAGGCGTGCACTCCGCAAACTTATCCACATTTCTGCCGCTGACAAAGCCAAATTTTTCAAAAACGGCAAAGGGAGCGTCTACGGACAGACAGTTAATGTTCATAATCCCCGACTGTTTAATGACATGGTGCGAATAGTTTTCTTTATTGATGGTAACAGCGATGCGGTTCGGCGTACTGGTCACCTGGGTAACGGTGTTCACAATCAGGCCGTTATCCTTTTTACCGTCATTGGAAGTTACAACATATAAGCCGTAGCCAATGTTAAACAAAGCACTCAGGTCATTTTTATTGGCAGTAGCATCTTGCTTAGCAAGGTATTCGCTGCAAAGCTCCTCGGCAAGTGCCTCAAGCTGAGCCGTACTTTCTTCGTTTAACGCTGAGAAAATGCTGACTTCCGTTTCTGCAAAGGTCAGGTTTTTGCTCTTTGAGAAGGCTTCCTTCATGACCTTATTCGCCATAGGAGCCCAGCTTCCGTTTTCAACAAACGCAACAGTTCTGTTCCGGAAGTTCCGCTCTGTTAAATGGCTGATGAATTCACGCATAAATGGGAAGATTTCCGCATTGTAGGTTGTGGTCGCCAAAACCAGCTTGCTGTAACGGAAAGCATCTTCAACCGCCTCTGCCATATCACATCTTGCCAGGTCATTGACAACAACCTTCGGGCAGCCTTTTGCCTTTAATTTTTCCTCTAAAAGCATAACAGCCTTTTTAGTGTTACCGTAAACTGAGGTATAGGCAATAACAATACCCTCTTCCTCCGGCTGGTAGCTCGACCAGGTGTTATAAAGATTCAGGTAATATCCTAAATTTTCTTTTAAAACAGGGCCATGCAACGGGCAAATTACCGCAATATCCAGGCCTGCTGCCTTTTTCAAAAGGCTTTGTACCTGAACACCATATTTACCGACAATGCCGATAAAATACCGTCTTGCTTCGCAAGCCCAGGGTTCTTCAACGTCTAAAGCACCGAATTTACCAAAACCATCAGCTGAAAAGAGGACTTTATCTGTACTGTCATAGGTCACGATAACCTCCGGCCAGTGCACCATGGGTGCTGTGACAAAGGTCAGGTTATGTTTTCCTAAAGAAAGGGTATCACCCTCCCCTACAACCAGACGGTTATCGGCAAAATCCGTGCCGAAAAAGTTCTGCATCATGGCAAAAGCTTTGGCTGATGCAACAACCTTTACCTTGGGATAGGCTTTGATGAAGTTCATAATATTGGCGGAATGGTCCGGCTCCATGTGCTGAACAATCAGATAATCCGGGGTTCTGCTCCCTAATGTGTTCTGAATGTTATCCAGCCATTCATGGGTAAAATTAACATCTACCGTATCCATAATGGCAATTTTTTCATCTATAATCGCATAGGAGTTGTAAGAGATACCGTTGGGAACAACGTACTGACCCTCAAACAGGTCAACCTTATGGTCATTCACGCCGATATAGAAAATATCTTTTGTAATCTCCATTGGAATCACCTCATAATCATAGCTAAGCTCATCGGGTCAAGCAACCCCAAATGATTATGATATATTATATCATATTTTTATAGGATTTTCAACAAAATTACATTTCATTCAAAAATTTTTTATATTTTAAAGAAGCAAAAAATCCCGAAGCAAATTCTTCGGGATTTTTAAGTGTAAAACTATATTTAATTTAGTCAATCGCCATAGCGGGACGCAAGGCAACAAAGAAGTAAGAGTAATTGTCAAGGCCTAAAAGGCTGGCCAGGAAGACCTTTGTATCCTCCAGCTTGTTGCCGGTTTCCAAATCCACAAGGTCCTCTCCGTCAAACATACAGAGAATCTCTCCGTCTGTTGTTTTGCTGACAACCAAATCGCCCACCATCAGCTTGTTTGTACGGGGCAGACGGGTACGTTCTGCCGGATACCCTGCAACACCGCGGCTGCCAAACAGAGACGGAATGACCATTTCAGAATAGGTTCCCTCTTCTCTGAGTCGGCGGCGGCCAAACTGAAAATATTCCTTTTCTTCATCAGTCAGTTCGGCGTCAATATAAAATACGCCCTCGTCAATCGCCGCAAAATCTTCACCGGGAAGAATCTGCTCTACGCCCAATGCATTTTTGTAAATGGCATTAGCTGTTTCAAAGGCAGATGCATCAAAATCCTCGTACGCATCTAACGCCGCTAAAACCTTCAGCTGTTCTTCTGCCGTTAATGTGTTCTCAATTAAAATTTTCTTGCAGTTAACTGATACACCGCCAACGGTAGACCGGCTTTCAACATAGTTGCCACAGAGAGCCTTATCGTCATTAACACGAACGGTATACTCTACGGTTGCCATCTCTCCTGCCGGAACGGTTACCGTCCAGGAAAGGTTGTTCCCCTCAACCGTAGCTCCCCCTGAAACTAAAGTAGTGTTCTGAGGAATTGTATCTTTAATTTCCAGGGTTTTTGTTTCCTCACCGGCATTGGTCAGTACAAAACGGAAAGTAACATCAGATCCGGGATTGACTGATTGACCGTAGGTGGGGAAAGAGCGTTTTTCAGCTATAACACCTTGCATATTTTCCATACGGTTTACCGTGTTTTCAGGAATTTCACCTGACCAGGTATTTAAAGGACGAACCAAAGCAAGCTCCGTTAGCTTACCACCGAAAACATACCGGCTGTCAGTAGGTGTAAACAAGTCACGATAGCTTCTGTAACGGATAGATGCCTCGTATTGTTCCACCTGAGTTGCATACTTATAGGTATAACCGGTGGAATGAATAATGGTACCATTGCCTGCATAGAACATAGCATGACCGCCACCTGAGAAACGATAAACAATAATGTCGCCGGGAAGTAAGGTTTCATAGAACTTCTTTTCTACTTCTGCCTTTTCTGCCTCGGTTTCTTCACCAGTTACCGCATAATAGAATGGACGAATCTCGTTATCTGCCGCAATTAGTTTACGAGTTGTATACATACCAATTTCATAGCCCAAACCAAAAAGATACACATCGTGACAGAAAGAAGCACAGTTTGTATAACCCCAGTCATCTACTGTGCAATCCTCGGGAGCATTCACGCCGGTCTGAAAACGGTCCTCACCATAGGGATACATATTACTATCGGCATACTGCAAACGGCTGCCGCGAAGCAGATAGCTTTCGGCCGTGGCAATTAAGGCCTCCTGAGCCGCAGAGAATGCCTCCTTTGTTTCAGGAATGGAATAATTTAAGTTCATAATCCCCATAGAGGGACGGTAAATCGCAAATCTGTTGGCTGTGTCTAAAGCCGCAAGTAAGTCATCAGCATTGGTTTTAATCACGCCGTTTGCCAGCATCTCTACAAAAGCTTCGCCATCGTAAAGATAAACCTTAGCACCATTATTTTCAAGCAACAACAAGTCACCAACAACCAAGTCTGCCCGGGTAATTGTCTCTGCTTTTTCGCCACGCAGATAGGCCGCCGGTTTCCCTGCAACAGCCTTTCCGCCATACAGCATAGGGGCAACCATTTTCTGCAAGTTTATATTTTCAGCTGCAGACTCGCCGTCTTCACCCTTAGCATCAGAGAAGGTTTTGTCTAACACTTCTGCCGGAGTACCGTCCATAGTAAAACTTTTGGAGGTTGCCACATAATAAATATTTTTTGCCAGCTCGATGCCGGAAAATTCAGAATTAGACATAGCAAAAATTGCCGTCTTTACTTTTTTCTGGTCGAAGATGTTAAAGGTTCTGTCAATATAAATTTCGGGGCAGGACAAGCTGATACCGTTGATAATAGCTTTGTTTATAACAGAGGCATTGCCGCAGAGGTTTATATCGTCGTCAACCTTAACAATATAAGAAACTTCCTGCAGTTGTCCTGCCGGAATGGTTACTTCCCAGGAGAGTTCTCCGTCTGAAACCACATCTCCGCCGACAATCAGGGTTGTGTAATCGGGAACGACATCTAAAATAGTAACCGCAGCTGTTTCCTCGCCGTTGTTCTGTACACGAATGGTATATTTCAGTTCTTCACCGGGATGAACTGTTTTACCGGCAGAACAGTTAACCACTTTTTCCGCAAGTAGCCCCTCTCCTATCACGGCTGCATTCTCTTCATCAATCCCGGCAGGAGTACTATAAGCCTCCAGCCTTGTAATAACTGCAGCCGCTTCGGCTCTGGTGGTTTCCTTTTCCGGGAGGAAGCTACCATCTGCACCCTGCATAATGCCCGCATTCTGACAAGTTAGAACTGCTTCTTTTGCATAGTCTGCAATAGCATCGTTGTCAGAATAATCTAAAGAACCGTCGCCTTGGACAGCGTAGCCTGCGTTCGACAGATAACGCTGGATAAACGCCGCCATCTGCTGACGGACAACAGGGCTGTTCGGTGCAAACTCTGTTTCGGTAACACCGTTTGCAATGCCGTTCTCTGCAGCCCAGATAACATAAGGACCGAACCAGTCTGTGGCTGCCACATCAGAAAAGCTGCTTTCTGTGTAAGCCGCAGGATCTACCCCTGCCAGTCTTCCCAGAACAGTTACGAACATACCCCTGGTCAGGGAACTTTGGGGCTCAAATGTAGTGTCTGTCATACCTTTAATGATACCCTTTTCCCAAACGTTCTGCACCACCTCATAATACCAGGCATCAGATGCAACATCTGTAAAGGGGTGTTTGGCGGTTTCATCTGCAAAAACTGTCATCAAAGATAACAGCATACAAGCTGACAAAACAACGCAAAGTAATTTTTTAAATGACTTTTTCATAGTTGCCTCCTTATATTGTATATATTCTAACGTTTTCCGTTAACAGGACGAAGAAGAATAAAACTGAATCTGCCAAACAGGCTGTCCACATAAGCATCGGTTTCTGCCCGGCTGAGCTTAGAAACGCTTTCCTCGGGGCAAAACCGGCCAACTAACTGCTTACCGGTATAAAAAGAACTGTAAGTTGTTTTCCCGTTAGCATCGTCGCTGACCAAAAGAACGTCCCCGGGCAACAAATCACGGGTGCTGATTTTATAGCAACGGACACCGTCTTTTATGGCAAATTCCGGCGTTACGGTACCGATACCGCCAAAATAGGTCAGAACACCTAAGTCTGCCCCGGGATTCTGAGGCTTGCGGGAAACCACATCGCCGCCGGTAGAATCGTGCAGATAGAAACAGTTGTTAAAATGCTCCTTCTCATCGCCGGACATAGAAACGCCATAGGCTTCATAGGCTTCCGCCGCGGCCTGCATCGCCGTTTTTCCCCCTTGCATCTTGTCCACCACAGTCTCTGTCAGTTTTTGCATGGCAGCAGCATCAAGACCCTGCCCTACCAAAACTTCGGGAACATAAATATGTAAGCCGTTCACCGTGACAGTCGGTGCTGCCAGTCGGAAGCCGGCTGTCTGCTCAGCCACGACAGAAAACACAGCGGTTTCTCTGCCCCGGGGTGAAAGGTGAAGCTCTTTTGCCTCCTGCTTGCCGCCGGGCATCTGAAAGGTAACCTTGGCGGTTTTCTCCATAAAGCTCTGATTCCGTACAAAAACCGTGTACACAACACTTTCCCCGTAGGTTGCCTGCCTGCCACCGGGAAAGTTGGTTAAAACACCGCAAAACAAGTCTTTTGCCGTCGTCATGCGTGCTAAGGTTTCCTTTGTTGGCTCACCCATAAGCTCTAAGGGCCTTGCAACAGCAAAACGGCGGACGTTTTCTTTAAACAAACTCTTTCTGCTGCCGGAGATAAACAGGGAAGCCAGAGGTTGCCGCCATAAGCCACCTTCTGCGTACTCACGGCTTTTCTTGTTTTCGTAGTCGTAGCTGTTAGGCCGACCGTTAACCGTACAATCGGTATACTCACCGTTTCCGAGATACAACATGGTATGACCGTTGCCCACGCCCCGGTCTAAGGTAATAACATCACCGGGCAACAGAAATGACAGCACGTTTTCTTCAATCTCTTTCATATCTTCCGGGGTTTCTTTGTGAGTTAGTTCATAGTAAAAAATCTGAGGCTTTACGTAGTCTATCATGTGCCAGGTTAAATCTGCCGGCAGTTCTACCCCGAAGGCCTGGTAATACATAGCGTTTACAAAGCCGGAACAGTCTAAAAAAGTGGTATTGTCCGGTGTTGCCGCCTCAGGCGGTAAAAACTTTCTGGGACGGGGTGTAAGCTGCAGAATTCTATCCAGACTTCGCTGGTCATACTGAATATACCTGCCCCGGTCATAAAAAGCCTTTGCTACACAGAGTAATGCCTCAGTCTTTTGCTCAATGTTCATTTTCTTCACCTACAATAAGCTGTTAACCGTATCCACCAGTGTGCGAACGGGAAGAGTTTCCTCGCCGGTGATAAGGCTAAGGATTTTCGCCTGTCCCGCTTCAGAAACAAAGGGGGCGGTAATGCGGCGGAATTTATCGGAAAGCCAGTTGACGTTCACCCGCTCATGGGCCTCGCCCCGGGGCTCGCAGTTATCAGAAACATAAACCATTCCGTCTTTGGTATAAAGTTCAGCACGGCAAATTCGTTTTGCCGGAAAGGCTTTGTCAAGCTTAGGATCCACCTCAAAGGAAAGCTTTTGCATCATGGCAAGGACCTTAGGGTCTGAAAGGCTTTCCTCCTGCACGTGGTTAATACCGAAATCTCCGTAAACAACTGCCGTTGCCACGGGATACGCAATGTTATACTGTGCCTCGTCTGCGGTTTTCGGCTCAATTTTAGATAACAGAGTGGCACGGTGAAAGGTTTTAATAATAACCTTTTCTATGTCTTCTGCTGTCAGGGTATGCTCCCGCATAACGCCTGTGCAGGCATCAATGGCAGGGTGTGCCCAGCGGCAGCAGGGATAGGGCTTAAAGTATAAGTCCATCACCTCGTATTTTTCGCCTAAATCATCAAGATAGTGGGCATAGTCCTCTGCTTCTAAAAGGTTTTTATTTCCCTCAAAGCCGCACAGGGTTTCCAAAATAGAAAGAGCTCCAACCATAACACCAAAGGGAACTCCGTCTTTATTCATGGACGGATATTCAACGCTGCGAATCCCCGGCACTAAGGGTGCATTAAAGTCTGCCACAGAAAGGGCATTATTAAGCTGTTCCTTTGAAAAACCGTAAATTCTGCCAACGCCTGCCGCAACGCCAACGGCACCAAACGTCCCGCTGGAGTGGGCATACTGATAATAATCCATCATGGCTGCCCCGCTTCTGATGGTAGCTTCATAAGCCACCAGCATAGCCGTCAGAAGTTCCTTTAAGGAAAGATCCTTTTCATAAGCGGCGGCCAAGACAGCCCCTATAAAAGAGGTTCCCGGGTGGGCACGGATAATGTTATGGCCGTCATCAATGTCATAGGCATTAGAGGCATGGCCCATAGCAGCAGAAGCACCCATAAAGTTAAAGCGTTTCGGGCTGCCGATAACGGGAATTTCTCCTGTGCCGTAAAGGGTTTCCGCCAGGGAAAGTCCTACCGCAAACTGGCGGCTCCGACTGCCGGCAATTAACGCCCCTAAAAGGTCAATCAAGCAGCCTTTCATGCGTTCGTGAACTTCCTCCGGCAGGTCTTCCCATCGGGTATTTAAAATAAAGTTTTCCAGCTTATAATCTGTTTTAAAAACCATGGCTAAATTTCCTTTTTATTTTATATCTTTATAAAAATTAGCAGAACGGGTTACGGTAGCTGGCGGAGCAAAGTCAAGCTTTTCGTCGGCAATGCCCAAAATATCTTCAGGGCGAATCCAGGGCTTATTTTGAATGGCACTGGTTTCCTCGTGCGTCAGGTAGCCCTTATAAGCGGTCAGACTTCTTCTGTAAAAACCGTCACGCACGCAGCAACCTGTAACGCCGTCATTTAAAATACTCATAATCATGGGGAGCATCTCAGCGGCATAGGCAACAGAGGTGGAGTTTGCCACCGCACCGGGAATGTTGGATACGCAGTAATGAACCACGCCGTTGACCACATAGCGAGGGTCATCGTGGTGGGTTTCGTGGCTGGATTCAATTGCACCGGGGTCATCATTTGAAATATCAACCAAAACAGAGCCGGGCTCCATAGTCTTAAGCATTTCCTTATCAATTAAAAAATCTTTTCTTTCCTTGGGCCACTTAACACAGTTTAAGACCATATCCATCTGGGGCAGAACGGAAGCAATGGTTTCTTTATTGCAGAACATAGTGTTAATTTTGCTGTTATACTGGGTTAAGAGCTTACGCAGGATACCAACGTTAATATCCATAACCGTACAATTTGCACCCAGGGCATATAAAACCTCCAAAGCACCCTGACCAACAACGCCACAGCCTAAAATTAAAACGTTCATTCTGGGAGCACCGGCAAAGCCGCCCACAAATTTACCCTTACCGCCGTTAATGGTCAGCATGGATTCAAGGCCAAAGAGTGCACCCTGTTTTCCGGCTGCTTCACAGTTGGGAGAACCGTAGCGGTGAGCATCTTCTGCCGTAAAGGCAATACATTTGCTCTTTAAAATTGCGTCCACTTCTTCAGGGTGACCCGCCGGGTGGATACAACCTAAAATAATCTGGTTTTCTCGCATTAAGGGATATTCTTTCGGGGTAAATTCCTTTACCTTTGCAAGCATATCACAGCCGGCATACATTTCTTCCATGGTTTCAACAATTTTAGCACCGGCCTCTAAATACTTCTCGTCCGGAAAGCCTGCCGCCTTGCCGCAGTCCTTCTGTGCCCAGACCTCATGGCCGGAAGCCACAATGCTGCGAACCTCGGCAGGGGTACAGATGACTCTGAATTCGCCCTCTTTAATGTCTTTTAAAATACCGAAAATCATAGCTTTTTCTCCTTTTATATTACTATTTATATTTCTTTGAATCCGTCACCGCAAACCTCGCGGACTTCGGATATAATTACAAATGCATTCTTATCTAATTCTTTAACCTTGTTTAATACAGGCTGAACCTCCTTGCTTTTTACAATACACATCAGCATCATGTTATCCGTTTGCGAATAGCAACCCCTGCTGTAAATGCCGGTAACGCCACGGACCAAGTCCGACATAACATAGTCTGCAATTTCCTTGTTTTTATCAGAAATAATATACACAGATTTTGCAAAATCACCCCGAATTAAGATAAAGTCCGTTACTTTACTGCTGATGTATAAGGACATGACAGAGTAAAACATAACGGTAATATCTTCAAAAGCAAAGCCGGAGGCTAAAATAACACCGGTATCAATCATTAAAATAAAGGTTGCAACGCTGATATAGCGAATTACCTTATTAAGCATCAGTGCCGCAAAGTCAGAGCCGCCGGTAGAACCCTCACGAAGCACCGTGAGCCCAACACCCAGACCCACCAAGATCCCGCCAAAAATGGCACAAATGAGCATATCATCACTGTAACTGCCCATATTCTCCGTTACTCTCAGGAAAAGGGAGAGAAAAACAATGCCGGAAAGGTTCTTAGCAACAGTTGACTTTTTCAGCATTTTAAACCCAAAGGCAAAAAGGGTTAGGTTAATAACCAGCGTGGTTGCCCACATAGGAATATGCAACAAATGATAAAACACCGTTGCAACGCCGCTGACGCCACCGGTGGAAATTTTAACCGGAACCAGAAAAAAATTGATGCCGAAAGCCAAAATAAAGGCACCCAAGGCAATTATCGTATAGTCTATAATCCGTTTTTTCATACAATCACCCATTGACAAAAAAATTTCTTTGAATATAATAATAAGTATATAGCAATTTTTTGCCAGTTTCTTGTCATTAAAGGATAATTATATGACATTTTTTTACCGGAGGTTGCCTATGGACGCTATTTTTCGCGTAGAAAGAGAACAGCAAAATTTCTTGTTCTACAAAGAGTATGAAAATGACAAATCCATTTTCGGCTTTCATTCGCACATTGAACTGTACTTCGTAGATGATGGCGAAATGGACATGACGGTTAACAGCTACCAAAAGCGTTTGAAAAAAGACGAAATGTGCGTAGTTTTAAGTTTTGACGCTCATTGTTATCAGACCCCGGCATACTCCCGGTCCCGGGTTTTGATTATCCCGACTTATATGTGTACGGAATTCGTGGAGACTGTTAAAGATAAACAGGCAAGTTCCCCGTTTATCTGCAATCAGGAAACTGTTCGTAAAATTAAAGCCTATGTTGCAGAGCTAAACGCCTGCGGCGACAACGAAATTAAGAAACAGGGGTATATTTACGTCATCTTGGGGCTTGTCCTGGAAAACATCGGTTTAGAAGATGCACCAAAGTCTCTTGATATTAAGCTTTCCACGAAGCTCTTAATGTATGTAAACAATCACTTTCGGGATCCCATCAGCTTAAAGAGTGCCGCTTCTTATTTAGGCTATAACCAAAGCTACATCTCCCGTTACTTCAAAGCCAGCTTCCGCGTCGGGTTTAACCAGTATTTAACCACAATCCGGCTGAAAAATGCCTTAATGCTCATGCACGAGAAAAAGCATAAACTAACCTACTGTGCACTAGAGAGCGGCTTTAACTCCCTCAGAACCTTTTATCGTGCCTTTGATGCGGAATACGGTTGTACACCCAGGGAATATATGCACGAGCTGTTTGGATAAAAGCTCTTACATAACCCATTATAAAACTTTCTGCATACATTTGCAACAAAAAAACGGCTTCCGATGAACGAAAGCCGTTTTTATTATTTTTCGCCGCAACCACAGCTGCAACTGCCGTTTTTTTGGCTGCTGCAAGAGCCGCTATGCGGACAACCAATACAGGTTTTGCCGCTTTTTTTTGCCTTATAGACATAGAAACCGGCAAGGCCTAAAATCAAAATTAAAATCAAAATAAGTATTGCATCTACCATAGGATTTCACTCCTTACTGCAAAGCCGCTTTCTGCTTTTTTAAAGCATACTCGGCTTTCAGCTTCTTCTCAGCACGGACACAGAGAGAAATAACAATCGCCGCCATAACCAAAACTGCAATCAAACCGGGCAGGAATGCTGCACCGAAAGTACCGGTTGTACAAAGCGTTCCAATCTGATACACCAGGTAACCAACAGTAAAGCCAACGCCCAGCTGCAGGCTGATAGCCCCCCAGAGCCATTTTGCACTCTTCATTTCGGCGTTCATGGCACCGATTGCCGCAAAGCAAGGAGGCGTAAACAGGTTAAACATTAAGTATGCAAGAGCTGCAACTTTGGTAATTGCAAAC
>JAFQWH010000029.1 GCA_017407515.1 Clostridia bacterium
AGTCTGTATTTTAGTCTCAAGAAAGCCACCTCCTTTTGCGATATATTACATTATACGCCGGATAAAAAAAAGTGTTACATTTTAAAAATAAATAAACATTCTCTCCGGGGTATTGAAAATGAGGAAAAAAACCACTATAATAAAACATAAGAGAAATAGGTGCGAGGTGCTCTATGGATTTTCAGTTAGTTTCAGAGTATAAGCCCATGGGCGACCAGATTGGTGCTATTGACCAGTTGTCCCGGGGAATTTTAAAAGGCGATAAAGAGCAGATTTTGTTGGGCGTTACCGGTTCGGGCAAAACCTTTACCATGGCAAACGTTATTGAAAAGGTGAACCGCCCCACCCTGGTGCTGGCACATAATAAAATTCTAGCCTCTCAGCTTTGTGCTGAGTTTAAGGAATTCTTTCCGAATAACGCAGTAGAATTTTTTGTCTCCTACTATGACTACTATCAGCCAGAGGCTTATATACCCGCAACAGATACCTATATTGAAAAGGATTCGTCCGTTAATGACGAAATAGATAAACTGCGGCATAGTGCCACCAGTGCTCTTTTTGAACGCCGTGACGTTATTATTGTTTCCAGCGTTTCCTGTATTTACGGTTTGGGTGATCCGATTGACTACAACGAGCTGGTTATCTCCCTCCGCCCAGGCATGGTAAAGCCCATGGAGGAAATTCTGAAAAAACTGGTAGATATTCAGTTTGAGCGAAACGATATTAACTTTGTCCGGGGTAAGTTCCGTGTTCGGGGCGATGTTTTAGAGATTTTTCCCGCCAGCACCTCAGAGCACGCCATTCGCGTTGAATTCTTTGGTGACGAGATTGACAGACTCAGCGAAATTGACGTGTTAACCGGCGAAATTTTAGGTGTCAGAAAGCACGTTGCCATCTACCCCGCCTCTCACTATGTTACAACACCGGAAAAACGGGAACGGGCCATTAGCTCCATTGAGGCAGAGCTTGCTGAAAGAATCAAATATTTTAAAGAAAACGACATGCTCTTGGAAGCACAGCGAATTGAACAGCGGACCTCATATGACATTGAAATGATGCGGGAAATCGGCTTTTGCCAAGGAATCGAAAACTATTCGCGTCATATCAGCGGTCGTGAGCCCGGGTCAGCACCCTTTACCCTCCTTGACTACTTCCCTGACGATTTTCTTTTGATGGTGGACGAGTCTCACGTTACTATTCCCCAGGTCAGAGCCATGTATCATGGGGATCGTTCCAGAAAAGAAGCCTTGGTAAACTATGGCTTCCGTCTCCCCTCGGCTTTTGACAACCGTCCTTTAAATTTCGAAGAATTCAACAGCCGTTTAAACCAGATTGTATATGTCAGTGCCACACCGGCAGACTACGAAAAAGAACGTTCAACCGCCGTTGCCGAACAGGTAATCCGCCCCACGGGGCTCTTAGATCCGGAGGTTTTTGTTCGGCCTACCAAGGGGCAGATTGACGATTTGGTTGACGAAATTCATAAGCAGAACGAGGCAGGCGACAAAACCTTAATCACCACGCTGACAAAGAAAATGGCTGAGGATTTAACCGATTATCTCCGGGAAATGGACATTAAGGTCAAATACCTCCACTCCGAAATTAAAACCTTTGAAAGAATGGAAATTGTCCGTGATTTGCGTGCAGGATTGTTTGACGTTTTGGTGGGCATTAACCTGCTCCGTGAAGGTCTTGACATTCCCGAGGTGTCCCTGATTGCCATACTGGACGCAGATAAAGAAGGCTTTTTACGGTCGGAAACCTCGCTGGTTCAGACCATCGGCAGAGCCGCCAGAAACGTTCGCGGTCGGGTAATTTTATATGCTGATACCATAACAGGCTCTATGGAACGGGCAATCAGCGAAACAAAACGCCGTCGCGAAAAGCAGATGGCGTATAACGAAGAGCACGGCATAACGCCTACCTCTATTCAAAAAGGGATTCGCGACGTGCTTTATGCAACTGATACCGCACCGGATGATTCTATTAAAGATATGAAGCTATCAAAGAGCATGGATATTAACCTGCAGATTGAAATCTTAACTGAGCAGATGAAGCTCGCCGCCACAGAACTTCGGTTTGAAGATGCGGCAAAACTCCGTGATAAAATACGCAAAATGGAAGAAAATTTATAAATAAGAGGGTATAGCAATTGCTATACCCTCTTGTTTATTTAAGCGTTATAATGGTTACCCCGGTGTCGCCCTCACCCAAGCCGCCTGCACGGAAGGATTTTACCATTCTGTGCTGCCGCAGGTAATCGGTAATTCCCTTTCTTAAAACCCCGGTGCCTTTACCGTGAATGACAGTGAGCATCTGCAGGTTAGCAAGGAGCCCTTGGTCAATAAACCGGTCTACCTCAATGAGTGCTTCATCTAAGGACATACCTCGCAGGTCAATTTCTGTTTTGGCGTTGCGTACTGCTGATGACGAACGAGTGACAACCGAGGTTTGTTTTTGGGGTGTTGCCTTTTCCATCTGTAAATCAGACAGATTTGCTTTAATCTTCATAATCCCCGCCTGCACCTGCACGTTGCCAGCAGAATCCGGTGCCGACAGTACCGTTGCTTCCTGATCTAGGGAAAGAATCCGAACCGTGTCTCAGGGTTTTAGGTTCTTCG
>JAFQWH010000030.1 GCA_017407515.1 Clostridia bacterium
AAATTCCAATTTGTTGAACTAAACAGCACATATATTCTAAAAGGAGCAAGGTTGAAATACACCTTGCTCCCTCTCATTTTCTATTATGTATTCATAAAAAGGTCATTTATGCATACCAATACTTATCTAATACAGAGACAAAACAAATGAAAAATATGTAAAAAAAGATTGACAAGGCGTTGATTTGGTGTTATAATATTTCGTAGCCGCGTGTGCAAGGTTATAAATGACAAAATGTCTACCTTGATTTTTGCAGCGAGCAAGGATGGAGGAGGTGCAGTTATGTACGCAATTATCAAAACCGGCGGTAAGCAGTATAAGGTATCTGAAGGCGATTCTATCTTCGTAGAAAAGCTGGGTGCTCAGGCTGATGAAACCGTAACCTTTAGCGAAGTTGTTGCAGTTGGCGAAGGTAGCGACTTAAAAGTTGGTGCTCCTTTTGTTGACGGTGCAAGCGTTACTGCTAAGGTTGTAAAAGAAGGTAAAGCTAAGAAGGTTATTGTATTTAAGTACAAGCCGAAAAAGGGCTATGCTAAGAAGCAGGGCCACAGACAGCCGTACACCAAGGTTGTTATTGAAAAGATTAACGCGTAAGATGATTACAATCAGTTTATTCAGAAACCAGGAACAGAAAATTGTTCGTTTTACCGTCAGCGGTCATGCAGGCTATGCTGAAAGCGGAGCCGACATTGTTTGTGCTTCTGTTACAACAGCGGCGTTTACTGCCGTTAACGGCTTGACTGATGTTGCCGGTATTCAAGTTTCTTGCGAGGTGCGGGAGGGGTATCTTTCCTGCAGTCTTCCCAAGGAACTGTCATCTAATCTAAGAAGTTCAGCGGATTTGCTTTTAGAAAGCATGGTTTTATCTTTTGAAAACCTGGCTGAACAGTACGGGGATTATGTTACAATAAAACAAGAAACAGAATAGACTGGAAATTTCGGTTTTTAACCAGAATGTGAGCAGTTTGGCTCACGTAAAAGAGGAGGTTTCACCATGATTAAGTTTGATATTCAGCTTTTTGCTAATAAAAAGGGTGTTGGTAGCACAAAGAACGGCCGTGATAGCGAAGCTAAGCGTCTGGGTGTTAAAAAAGGCGACGGACAGGCTGTACTCGCCGGCAACATTCTGGTGCGTCAGAGAGGAACTAAAATTCATCCCGGCATCAACGTGGGCAAAGGCGGAGACGATACGCTGTTTGCTTTAATTGACGGTAACGTTAAGTTTGAAAGAAAAGGCAAGAACAAGAAGCAGGTAAGCGTATACTCTGCGTAAATTTAAATCTAAAAAGCCCATTACGGTTTCCGTATGGGCTTTTTACTGTTTTAAGGAGTTTTATCCATGTCAATTTACTCCATTTCCGATTTACATTTAGGCATTTCCTCAGATAAACCCATGGATATTTTCGGGCCAAAGTGGGAAAATTATTTAGATATTTTAAAAGAAAACTGGCAGAGCACCGTTAAACCGGAGGATTTAGTGCTGATTCCGGGGGATATTTCCTGGGCGATGTACATCAACGAAGCAGAAGAAGACTTTCGTTTTTTGCACGACTTAAACGGTATAAAGTTGATTTCCAAAGGAAATCATGATTATTGGTGGGAAACCCTGCAAAAGCTTAATAAATATGTTGACGAAAAGGGTTTTTCCTCTATTCATTTTCTGCATAATTCCGTGTATGTCCACGATAACATTGCGATTTGTGCCGCGAAAGGGTACCCTGATAACGGCAAAAGCGAGGAAGACCAAAAGCTGTACCGCCGTGAGGTGAACCGTTTGCAGCTTTCTTTGGATATGGCGAAAAAAAGCGGTGCAAACATTATTTATGTAATGCTGCATTATCCGCCAATGCTGGGGGCCGATTTTGCCAGACTCATGGAAGAATACGGCGTTTCACGCTGTATTTACGGTCATCTCCACGGTGCCAGCCATCAAATGGCAATTGAGGGGCTCTACGGCGGCGTTGAATATAAATTGGTTTCTGCAGATTATTTGAGATTTAAACCCTTATTGCTTGTAAAATAAGAGGGGTAAGACTTTGTAAAAGGTGGTGAACACCGTGTCTGAATCAGAATACATCGCCCTTTGCCAAAAAGGGGATATGGACGCTTTTAATCAGCTCGTCCTTATGTATGAAAATAAAATATTGAACTATTGCTACCGTATTCTCGGTGACCGTACAGACGCGGAAGATGCCACTCAGGAGGTTTTTGTGAAGCTGTACCGTTTTATCGGCAGTTTTACCGGCCAATCGGCTTTTTCGACCTGGCTTTACAAGATTGCCTCCAATGTTTGCCTTGATCTTTTGCGAAAAAACAAACGTCATAAGACGGAAACGGTCAGCCTGCATCAGCAAAACACCGAGGGCGAAGAATTTATGATGTATGTTGAAGACGGTAGCCCGACGCCTTATGAGGTGGCTCAGAAAAATGAAGCCCAGCGAGCCCTGTTAGATGCTCTAGAAAAGCTGGGAGAAGACCAGAAGAAGGTTATAATTCTCCGGGATATTGAGGGTCTTTCTTATGAAGAAATAGCCGATATTACGGGAACGGCACCGGGAACAGTAAAATCCCGTATTAACCGGGCGAGGAAAGCTTTAAAAAAACTTTTGGAAAAGGATAGGGAACTTTTTTTGCTGTCCTAACGTCTAAAAGGTATTGAATATGCAATGTAACGCCAAAGAAAGGAGGGGGAACTGTGAAAGATACCTGTGAAAACGTCCATGAAATGCTTTCGCTATACATAGACGATATGCTGACGGAAGCTGAAACGAAACAAGTAGAAAAGCACTTGCAAACTTGTCAGGCATGCAGGGCGGAATATGTGTTTTTAAAAAGCATTGTTTCCACAGCACAAAGTATGCCAAAGCTGACGGTTGATACTGCTTTCCATGAAAAAATTATGGAAAACGTAGCTCAGGCGGCGAAAGAAAGCCAAAAACCGAAGCCGGCAAGAAAAAATGTCTGGAAGCTTGCGTCCGGTTTTGCAGCAGCGGCGGCTGTTGTGGCACTTTCGGTAATTTCCTTAAACAGTTTACCCGGACATCCTGAATTGACGCCAAAGGGCCAGACAGAACCGATACAATCCGAAGCACCCCAGGAAGCAACCGCTAGTGAGACAAAGGACAGTAGCGATACACCGAAAAAAGGAGGCAAGCCTGCGGGAACTGTTCAGACGCCTGCCGCCCCTACTGGCAGCGAACCTGTTTTGGCTGATGAACAAGTGTCGCCTTATGTACGAGCGATACCGGAAACCCAAACTGATTATCCGGTAGTTTCTTACTGCTTTACAGAGGAAGGCTATCAGGCCGCGATTTCTATCCTTTCCGGCTTTGATAAAGACGGGGAGGTCTACCTTGTTCCTGACGAGCAAAAAGACGAAATTCGTGCCAAATTAGAGGCTGTTTCCGGCTATCTGGAACATGAGGAGATGCAGTTAGAGGATACAGGCTTTCTAAAGATTGTTTTATCCAAGGAATAAAGAAAAAACCTTTGCCTTACGGCAAAGGTTTTTTGTTTTTATAAACATCCGTCCGTTGTAAAGTAGCCTTCTAAAGAGAGGACATATTCTCCGTCCTGTTCCCGGAAGCGGAGCAGGGAGTAAAGCTCTTTAAGAGCCGGCTCAGAGCCGTAAACGGTTTTAATACCGGATAGGTCTGCCATGTTAAGGAGTGCCTTGGCAAGCCCGTGACGCAGGGCGAAGTCGTTCTCTTTAATATAAATAAAATTCATATAAACTTTTAAGTTGACAAGGCTGATACTGCCGATGCCAATAAGGCCGTCACCGTCATAAACACCCATAAACTGCTCCTGCCCAATCGGGTGGTCAAGCTTTTCTTTGTCAAGATATTTCTGAACTTCTTCGGTTGTAATAATTTTTTTAATGGTCAGCATTTGTTTTACCTCGCAGTGCCATAATTTCTTTTTCAGTTAAGTATCGCCAAGCCCCGCTCTTTAAATCACCTAAAGAAAGGGGACCTTCTGCAACACGGCGGAGCCGAAGTACCTCATGCCCCACAGAAGCACACATTTTTCTGACCTGGCGGTTTCGTCCCTCGGAGATGGTGATTCGCAAAACGCTTTTTTCTGCCTCGGTGCGTTTTAATTCTGCTTTTGCCGGCATGGTTTTCCGCCCGTCAATGATAACGCCTGATCGCAAGGCTGTCAATGCCTCCTCGCTTGGTACACCTGCCACCAGCACGAGATAGCTTTTGGTAATTTCGTGGCTGGGGTGGGTTAACCGGTAGGTTAAATCTCCATCGTTAGTTAACAGCAAAAGCCCCTCGCTGTCATAATCCAAACGCCCTACGGGGAACACTCTGCCTAATTCCTCGGGAATCAGGTCCAGGACGGTTTTTCGGTTGAAATTATCCTTAGCGGTGGTCACATAACCCTTGGGCTTATTCAGCATAACATATACATTTTGTTTGGGTGGTATAATGGCTTTGCCATTTACGGTTACGGCGTCTGTTTCGGCATCAATTTTAGTGCCCAGCTCCGTTACGGTCTTGCCGTTTACGCATACCTTACCGGCTGTAATCATATCTTCTGCGGCCCGACGGGAAGCAACACCGCAAAGAGCCATATATTTTTGTAAACGCATTAGTTCCGCCATGGTTTCTCCTTTGTAGCTACATTAGATATAAAAAATTATAACATATTTTTTTGTTATATTCAACTGCTTATAACAGAATTTATAAGAGGCTACAGCAAAGTAAATTCACTTTGCTGCAGCCTCTGTCAGCCGATTTTGTACCCCTGTTTAACAAGATTAGAAACTGATTTTATACCTGCTTCTGTACTTTTGAAAACTAATTCTTTGCCTTTAGGTATTTCTCTCACAGAAATTATTTTATTCTGTTTGTCAATCCATACGCTCCAGGCTTCAGCCTTTTCGTTTTGCGTCATAGTCATTATGAAATAAGCTCCGGATTATAATATTCGCCATTTATTAAAACTTCAAAGTGCAAATGTGCACCGGTAGACATTCCGGTTTTTCCAACTTTGCCAATCGCCTGTCCTCTTAAAACTGTATCTCCCTCATTAACTTGTGGAACCTGCATCAGTGAGGTGTATACCGTTTTCATATTAGCTCTTTCGATGATAACGTAGTAACCTTTTTCGGCATCATAACCGACGTCTGTAACGGTTCCTGATATGGCAGATAAGACATCTGTTCCCTCCAGGGCGACAATATCCACACCATTATGTTTTTTGACCTCATTTGTAATGGGATGTACCCGTTCGCCGTAACCGTTTGCAATAGTCCCCTCGCAAGGCCATACAAAGCCTTGGGAAACAAACGTTGCCGGGGTATTAGTGTTTATCGTGAACATAAAATCATAAATACCTGTATGGTTTCTGATACCCAGCCCCCGATTTAGCATATAATCAATAAAAGTGTAAGGGACATAGGTTATATCACCGATTAAAAGCGGTGTTTCTTCCGGCAATTGTAGTGTCATTCCTACCAAAGGCTTGGCATCTACATTGAGTTTCAAACGGACGTCGTAAGTGTTTTTTATTTGAATCATGTCACTGTTGATTTTAATGGAGTAGGAAACAGGTTCTCTTTCTGTATTGTTTGTTACTTTGATATGGATTGTACCGTTATCCCATATAAGCTCGTTACCCTCAATTTTAAAAACGCCTAATTTCTCAAATGTTTCCCGTAATGGGAAATAGGTCATATTATCTTTCACAAAGGGTTTATTTTGCAGTTCAACTCTTTCGCCGCTTGCAGCATAGAGTGTTATATATTCTTGACTCTCGATGACTTCATCATTACTCAAAGCCGCCATAACAACGGTAGCACATAGCATGGTAACTGCAATCAGCATTGTCATAACAAAAGCCATAAGCTTTGAAACACGTCCGCTCTTAGAACGAATTTTAGAAAAACGGTTTTGTAGCTTCTTTTTATCCATGCTCATTTTTGTGGTATAAAAGTTTTCTAACATATTTTTCGCCTCCTAAATTTTATTTTTTTCTAACAATATAGATTCCCATAGTTAACAAACAAAGCGTTATCAAGATAACTAAGCCTATGATTACGGGAAAGTAATAATTTAAAAGTGATTCGCCCTCATTTTCGTAACTGACAGGGACAACAGCTTGATGCGTTTCTTTCGGTTGAGAGTAGACACCATTATTGATGTTTTCCTCCAATCGTTGCACCATGTCGAATCTGGACGCATCTGTTAATAAAATAGAATCGTCAGTTCTGGATTTAATTTCATAGGCATACACATTGTTTGCACCAAAGTCCGCAATTACGTATTCAGTTTCGTCTTTCAGCGGAGCCATATCAAGAGATTTATAGGTTAGCGTTTTGCCTGTTTCAACACGGCCCTTTATGTTTTTTACAGGTCTAACTGCCATAGCAATTGTTCTTTGATAAGGTGCTGAGGGGCTATCCTTTGTGCTGGTAGATTCTACCACGCCAACATACAATTTTGCTTCTGTATTTGTTAGCAGATCTTCAGGAATAGAGCCGCAGTAACCCGTTAATGATGAAACGATAAGTATTATAATTAACATAGGGAGAGCAACAAGTTTTTTCATATGTTAAACCTCCTTACTAGCCGCGGACGTAATCATCAATTTTAATAGGAACCCATTCTGTACCTTTCGGTGCAACATTTGAATACAATTCGAGGGTATCGCCGTTTAAAACAACCTTAAATTCATGGTTAGCTTGTTTTAACGCCAGGTAGTCGTTATATAGGGTTTCGTATTTTTCATGTCCTTGTTTTTTGGCTTCCTGTATGTATGCAAGCTTGTCAGGGTCACGGTTATAGTAAAGGTATGTCATATTGTAGTGAAAAGTTGCTTCATTTCCGCTTTCCTGCCAGTTTGAAATCGTTAAACTCTGAATGTCATAATATTGTTTATATACTCTGTAAAACTCCTGTTTCAGATATTCAGAGGTTTTCTGGTAGAGTTGGCTTGTCGGCCGGTTAAGAATGCTCACGATACTGTTGTGTTCTTCTTCTCTTAAATCAGTCGAAAATAGAATTTCTATACTGTAATTATCAATTACATATAAACGGGGATAAGAAATATCGTTCTTCCAGATTTGGTATATTGTTATGTCATAATTACCGTCCTTGACATCAATATACTTCATCTGATTTGTTTCTCTTAATTTATCAAAAACTGATTTCACTACATCTGCATTTACTTCCCAACTCAATCCGCTATTGATTAAAATTTCTTCATCATCAGACAATCTTTCTTGTATCAAATTCTGCTTTTTTCTATAATCGCTTACATAATATTTGCTGAATACGTAGTTATAGCCTGTCATATCTTCGTTATTATGATATATGGTAACAAGTTGAATATCAATAACCTTTCCGGCTTCAGATGTCAGATAATATGTTTTATCCTTATTCACAATACAATTATTACTATACCACCCAACAGGGTTTTGTACTGCCCATAAAGTATCTGCTTTCCCTGTAAACAGTTCTGTGTTCTTGGGCATCTTACCTTTTTTAACCTCACCATTATCAAGGTTGATGATATAAGTTTCATAGCCTTTAATTTCATCGGCAGGACCGACGGATGAAAGATATGCATATGTTCCGGCTTTATCAACTTTTATTTCAAGAAATGTGCTGCCTTGCTGATGTTGGGATACATTAAGTTTTTTTAAGTTAATCATGTGGTCAATCTCATTGGTTTCCTGATTGATAATAAAAAAACCTTCAAGATAATGAAAAACTAATTTATGGTCATCAACATAATCTAATTCTGCCATTATTGAGCCAATCGGTCGATTGATATAGTCAGAAAACTCATTTTCGGTCATGGCATAATCATTACGGTTGACAGTGGCAGCAATGATCAATGAAAGAATCGCCATAATGAGCAAAACGGCTGCAAATATAACAAAAGCCATAAGCTTTGAAACACGTCCGCTCTTAGAACGAATTTTAGAAAAACGGTTTTGCAGCTTCTTTTTATCCATGCTCATTTTTGTGGTATAAAAGTTTTCTAACATATTTTTCGCCTCCTATTCTACTAGGTCAAGGATTGTTTTCATGTAGACCTTTTGTTCTGTATCAGACATATTTTTGGTCACCTGCATATCGCAAGAAACCTCGCAGGATTCACTGACATTGCTGCATAAAAGATATGCTAATGGGTTAAACCAATGAACGGCATTAACAAAGAGAGAAAGCCACTTAATCAGTAAGTCCTTTCGCTTGTAGTGAGTTAATTCATGCAAATAAACCATTCGCAGGTTCTCTGCCGGAATTTCCTTTCGGGGCAGGTATATGACCGGAAATAGAACGCCAACAAGCATGGGAGAATCGTAATCCCCCGAGATTCTGGTTTTAATTTTTCTTTTAATTTTTAATTCCTGCTTAACCTCGTGGAGCAAACTGTTATCTTCTATCGTCACAGCGTTTTTACGTTTTCGGTTAACGTAAACAAGATAGCTGATGATAACAACCAAAAGGTAAGCCCCCATACCCAAGAGCCATATATGTGCAAGGATATTCATATTTTTCATTCGCTGAGGTGTTCGGGTTGTTGCTGCCGGCTCCGGCATGGGCGTATCTTCTAGCGTAATTTTCCCCGGAGATTCTATCGTTATCTGAGGTGCTTCCTGAACCGTAACCTGATTTTGAGGCACTAAAGGAAGCTTTTGAGCTTCTTTTTTGGGGATCAGCTTGTAGACAGGGATAATCATAGAAAACAGCACTGCAACCCAAACATAATATTGCCATTTGGCGGGGAATTTTTTTGCAGTAATGGGTTTTAAGCACAAAAGCAGGGCCGTTATCCCAAAACCAAACAGGCTTAAAATAAGCACGGTTTTAAAAAGCTCGTACATAGTATCACTCCAATTCAAACATTTTCTTCAAATCCGTCAAATCCTCATTTGAAAGTTTTTTGTTTTCATAGAGTGCGGCAACCATATTTTTTACAGAGCCTTTATAAATTTTTGATAGAAAGCTTTCTGTTTCGCTTAAATCATATTCGTTTTGCTCTAAGAGGGGATAGTACAAATTTGTCTTTCCCTTTTTATCGCAGGCAATCACCTCTTTTTTCAGTAGTCGCTGCAGAAAAGTTGAAACCGTTGAAGCTGTCCAGTCGTTTCCATCTAGTTCTTTTACAACATCTGCAACGGTCATTTTCCTTTCTGATTTCCATAAAATCCGCATGATTTGATATTCGGAATCCGTAATCGTTTGTTTTGTGTTTGACATGATGTCGTCCTCCTTGTACAAAGAAAAGTGTAATTACACTTGTAGCTACTATGGTCAGTATAACAGGTGTAGCTACAAATGTCAAGATGTTTTTATAAAATTAAAAAAGAAACTGCAGTCGGCGATTTGCAACTGCAGTTTCTTTTTTACTATCTGATATGCAAAAATTCTAAGAAAAATTTCCTGAAATTCTCACCTAAAGTTGGCTCCGGCGGCTCCCGGTAATCAACAGTTACACCGGCAAGCAGTTCCATTTTAGAAAGCTCCTTGCCGTCGTAGGAAACTGTTACCTGGCCCAGGGGCGTGCCGGCGGCGATGGGTGCTTTTACCTCGGAGGGCAGTTTATACGAAAGTTTTACCTTGCTGAGGTCCTCTTTTGCAACAGAGGACAGGTAAAAAGTATCTGCGGCAACGAGCTCTACGGTTTTACTGGTGCCGTTTTTAACGGGAATGCTTTTTAAAACCATATCCTTTAAAATCAGGGGTTGGGCGGAAGTGGTTTTAAAGACATGGTTTAGCATAACGGTATGGTCGTTCCAATCGTTGGGGGCGTTTAAGGTTACACAAATGGCTGTCACGTTGTTTCTGGTGGCGGCAGAGACTAAGCATCTGCCGGTTTTCTTGGTAAAGCCGGTTTTTACACCGATGCAGCCTGTGTAGGTGGATAATAATTTATTATGGTTGGAAAAATACCGGGCATTACTGTCGCTGTCAGCCGGAAGATTTTTCTTTTTTGTTGAAACAATTTTTGCAAACTTCGGGTTTGCAAGAGCAGCCCTTGTGATTAAAGCCAGGTCGTAGGCCGTGGTATAATGCCCATCGGCATCTAAACCGTTGGGGTTTTGAAAGGCGGTGTTTTTTGCTCCTAAGCTGTGAGCACGCTCTGTCATCATACTTGCAAATTTTTCTACACTGCCGCCTATATGCTCGGCGATGGCAATGGCGGCGTCGTTGCCGGATTCCAGCATTAAGCCGTAGAGCAAATCTTCCATGGATAGGGTTTCACCGGCGGTGAGGTAGATACTGGAGCCCTCCGTTTTTGCAGCATTAGCACTTACGGTTACCACCTCGTCAAAAGAAGCGTTTTCTAAGGCTAAGAGAGCCGTCATAATCTTGGTGGTACTTGCCATGGAATGTTTCTGATATGCGTTTTTTTCATATAAAACTCTGCCTGTTTGTGCATCCATAACACAGGCGTATCCTGCTGATACTGAAAGAGCGGCTGCTTGTGTATTCAGGTTCAAACAAAGAAGTAAGCATACTAAAAGGGAGACCGTTTTTTTCATAGGGAGAACTCCTTTCGCTAATGGAACTTCTCTAAAGTATATGAAAAAAATTCCTGTGAAATGAAAAAAAGTGTTTAAAGAAATCAAAAGGAGGGTATATATCTATTACAGGAAGGTATCCTGTTATAATACATGGACAAGGAGTGGATCTCATGAAAATTACAATGACTGGCAAACAAATCGAATTAACACCTGCTTTAAAGGATCGCATTACAGATCGCTTTTCCAAACTGGACCGGTATTTCCACAAGGAAACAGAAGCAGCTGTTACCATTTCCGTACAGCGAGAGAAGCAGGTTGTAGAAGCAACGGTCTACTCGGGCAACTTAATCGTTCGTGTTGAAGAAGCAACTGATGATATGTATGTAAGCATTGATAATGCAGTTGACATCTTAGAGCGTCAGCTTAGAAAACATAAAACCAGAATTGAAAAGAAATTAAAGAAAGATACTTTTGATGCGGCATCTATCGAGCAGATTCCTTTTGCTGAAGAGGTTCCCGAAGAAAAAGAATTCAAAATTGTTCGTACAAAACGGTTTGCAACAAAGCCCATGAGCCCGGAAGAAGCAATTTTGCAGATGAATCTTTTAGGTCACCAGTTCTACATTTTCACAAACGCTGAAACCGGCGAGGCGAATGTAGTATACAAAAGAAAGAATGGCGACTATGGCTTAATTGAAGTGATCTAACCTGTTTTAAACCCTCCCAAGGCGATTTTCGTCCGGGAGGGTTTCTTTTTTTGCCTGGGGGCTGATAATCCCTTTTTATTTGCAGCATACTAAGTAACAACAGGAGGGAGTTTATGAAACAGTCAATTTGGCAAAAAGATGTTGTTTTGCCGCAATTTAAATCCATACAAGAAGATAAAAAGACCGATGTTTTAATTATCGGCGGCGGTCTGTGCGGCCTGCTTTGTGCTTATTATCTGGAGCAAGCCGGCGTACCGTATATTTTGCTTGAGGGCAGTCGGATTGCCGCAGGAACAACAGGCTATACAACGGCGAAAATCACCTCGCAACATGGGTTGATTTACGCCAAAACCTTGCAGGCTTACGGTACGGAAAAAGCCCAGATGTATTTAAAGAGCAACGAGTTGGCACTTTCTGAATACGAAAAACTATGTAGCAACGCAGATTGTGATTTTGAAAAGAAGAACGCCTATACCTACTCAGTAGATGACCGGCGGAAAATTGAAGAAGAGGTTCGTGCCGTGAACCGCTTAGGCTTTGGAGCGACCTTTGAAGAAACCTATGAGCTGCCTTTTCGAACGGCAGGTGCCGTTTGTTTTCGGAATCAGGCACAGTTTCACCCCTTGAAATTTATTACCATGCTTGCGAAGAATTTAAATATTTTTGAAGAAAGCTTTGTTGATGAAATTGCACCTCACGGCGTTTGGGTCAACGGCCATAGGGTACAAGCTGAGAAAATTATTGTAACAACCCATTTTCCGTTTATTAACAAGCATGGGAGCTACTTTTTAAAGCTCTACCAGCATCGGTCTTATGTTTCGGCGTTTGACAATGTGCCGACTTTTTCGGGTATGTATGTCGATGAAAACAAAAAAGGCTTGTCGTTTAGGACATATAAAAATTTGTTGCTCTTAGGCGGCAGCGGTCATAGAACAGGCAAGCAGAGCGGTGCCTGGGGGGCACTCTCAAATCAGATGCGAGCGTTTTATCCCGAAGCGGTTTTACGCGGCGAGTGGGCGGCACAGGACTGCATGAGCCTTGACGGGATTCCCTACATCGGGCAGTATGCAAAAAATACGCCGGATTTATACGTCGCTAGCGGGTTTAACAAATGGGGTATGACTTCGTCTATGGTGGCGGCTATGATTCTTTCCGACATGGTGCAGGGGAAGAAAAACGAATTTGCGGAGGTGTATTCTCCTCAAATAAGTATTTTAAAGCCGCAGCTTGTCATTAACGGCTTGGAGTCCACAGTGAATTTACTGACACCGACCAAGAAACGTTGCCCCCATTTAGGCTGTGCCTTAAAATGGAACAGGGCAGAGCACAGTTGGGACTGTCCTTGCCACGGCTCAAGGTTTGATGAGGACGGGTCGTTACTCAACAATCCGGCTACGGGAGATTTAGACAGTAAGAAGCCGTAAAAAAAGACCGAAGCGAAAATGCTTCGGTCTTTTTATATATCATGTCGTTCGGAGAATTTATTCGGAGTTGTACCGGTAATTTTTTTAAAAGTATCATAAAAACCGCTGATGCTGTCAAAGCCACAATCGTAAGCAATGTCAACCACTTTTGCATCGGTTGTTTTAAGAAGCATAATAGCGTGGTCTATCTTTTTTGACATAACGTACTTTTTAAAGGTGACGCCGTTTAAACGGGAAAACCATCTGGAAAAGGAGCTTTCCGTGAATCCGGCAAACTGTGCAGCTTCTGCAAGGGAGATTGTGCCGGTTATTCTTGAATCAATAAAATCCAGAATCCGGACCATTTTTTTGTCATATTTACCCAGGGGACCGCTTTTAAACTCTAACAGCCGTTCTGCCTTTACAAAAAATTCCGTCAGCTTTGCCGAAGCAAGCTCGCAGTAGTTGTCTTTTTTTTCTTCCAGCTCACGATAAAGCTCTGCTAAAATCGGAACCAGTTCTTCTTTTTTAAACACACCGTTTAGTTCTTCGATACAGTGGAGAAAAAACGAAAAATGATAACTGTCCGTAAAAACACGCCGGTCAAGGTAAATAACAGACAAAGACAGTCCATCTTCGCCGTATTTTACAAACCGCCGTTTTTGGTTGCTGTTTAAGAAAATAATGTTGCCCGGCTCTACGGGGTATAGCTGTCCGTTAATTTGCCAAACAGCATCACCACGGGTAACAAAACAAATCTGCAGGTCAGGATGAGCAACGGCGTCTTTGAAGATTTCGGAATTTTTTTTCTTATATAGAGTAAAGAAAGAATGGTTTGAAACGCTTATTTTTATCATGTTTTTCACCCCTTTTTAGTGTAGCACAGAACGATTTATTTTGCAAGAAAAAATGCAAGAAAACGAAATTTTTAGATAAAAATATGGTTGTGGAATACATGCAGAAGTGATAGACTGATTTTAAAGTAAATTATAACTGGAGGAGGCACAGTGCTGTATGATATATGATGTAATTGTTTTAGGAGCGACCTTTGCAGCTGCAGGAATTGCCAATCATTATGGCGAAAACTGTTTGATTTTAGAACGCAGACCGCAGGCAGGCTATGAGTTTTTAAATGCACTTTCTTTTGGACATAATTACTCAGCTCTCCTAGAGACAGCGGAAGCGAATCATTTATATCAAAAATTTGCTGATAAGGGTGTTTTTTCTGATGACCGTATCTGCCTTTTTAAGGGAGCGGGGGCTTTGTACCAGTGCCTTGAAGGAAAGAATGTGCTTTTAAACATGGAGCTTATCTCTGTCAAACGGGAACAAGATTTGTTTGAGGTTGTGGTCCATGGCGTTTCCGGTTACCGCAAATATTTTGCTAAAAGGATTATTGATACCACCGTTCACCCGGAGATGATTCAGGATAAAACCCTTAATCTGCTGCTGAATAACAAAAACGGTGAAGCAAACCCGGCGGTAGAGACAACAACTGAAAAATGGGGTTATCCGGGGGATATTTTGATTAAAATTCCTGTCAGCCGTGAGGCAGGATACATAGAAGCGAGAAAAAAAGTCAAGGCGTTTTTGGAAACATTTTTAGAGGGGTATAAGGCCGTTTGTGTAGCGGATTGTTTTGCTGCTACCGTATCCGGCAGTTATCCGAAAGAGCAAGATGGAATTGTCCTTTTACCGTCGGTTGCTTTTGATAATCCGCTCAAAGCGTTTGATGCCGGACTTTTATTTGCCAGAGGGGGTGCCAGATAATATGTATATCAGTGAGTTGTCAGACGGAGCTCGTTGCCAAAAAGCAGTCGAAACCCCGGTGTTTGATAAAAACTATGATGTTATTATTTGCGGTTTGGGTACCTCTGGAGGCATGGCGGCAATTTTTGCGGCGGAAAACGGACTTTCGGTTTTAGGGATTGAAGCCTTTAACTGCGTAGGCGGAACCACCACCATTGGCGGTGTTGACGGTCATTATTTCAGTATTCGCGGCGGACGTTGTGTTTTAGTGGACGAAGCTGTTTCGGAATTTGAAAAATCTCATACGCACAACCCTATGGAAGCCCGCAAACTGGTGGAAGAGGAACAGATTGTAAAAAGCGGTGCTACCGTTTTATATGAATCTTCGGTTATCGGCGTTTATTTAGAAGAAAAAACGGTTGTGGGTGTTCGGGTTATAACCCCTGACGGCATTAAAAACTTTGCATCACGTTTTCTTTTTGACTGTACAGGCGATGCTGTTGTTGCACACATGGCAGGCTGTGCTACGGAATACGGCAGAGAAGTAGACGGCTTGGTGCAGCCATATAGCATGGTTTCTTCTGTCTTTAACGATGAGAAGTATTTTGCTACCAACTGCGATTTTGGCCGTGTTGACCAGCGGAACGATAAAAGCCTTTCCGAGGCGTTAATTTTCTCCCGTGCCTACGAAATGAAAGAGGAAAAAGCAGGGTTTTCCAGACTGTTCCATATGCCCTTAATCGGCGTTCGAGAGGGCAGACGGATTGTGGCAGAGGAAACAATTTCTCTGCAGGATTTCTTTGACGGAAAAAGAACAGAAGAGCCGGCGTTTTACGCTTATGCGGATTTAGACAAGCACGGCTGGGATATAGCCTTTGACAGCGAGACTCTTTGTGATTGGTCTATCGGTGCAAACCTGGGGGCGTATAACGTAAAAATTCCCGTCTCTTTTAGAACCATTATTCCAAAGGATATTGACGGATTGTTAGTGCCGTGCCGTGCCCTGGGTGTTGACCGTGACGTGGCGAGCTGCGTCAGAATGGTTCCGAATATGCAGAAGCTGGCAGAAATTAGTGCTGATATGGCAATGCTTGCGAAAAAGCATAGCTGCAGCTTGCGTGAAATTCCCTATGATGAGTTGAAAGAACGGTTGGAAAAAAGCGGCTGTCTGAACAATTGCTATGATTCTGATTATCGGATTGACGGTGTGAAAAATCCTGAGGACGTGTATTTTACAGATAATCCGGCGGAGCTTCAGGCAGGGCTTGTCACCGAAACACCGGGACAGGCAATCTGGTCTGCCAAGTTGATGGGCGATAAGGCGAAAGAGACTTTAATAGGCTTACTTACCTCGGAAGATGATAATACCAGAAAGCATGCAGCCTTTGCACTTGCCATTATGGGCGATGCTTCCGGTGTTATGATACTTCGGGAGATGGCGGAAAACCGTGATGCCTTAATGCTTTCCGATTGCCGTAAACATAATCAGCAACGTGGCTGCATGGCAATTTATTTTTTAGGACGGCTTGCAGACAAGGGTGCTATTAACACTTTGATTGATATTATCACAAATCCCGAAGAAACAAAACGGGAGGCGTATGCCTCCGGTGCCCAGGGAACCAGATATGCAATTTCTGATTTTAATAACGCCTATTTTCAGTTTATGTCTAACGCTGTTATGGCACTGATTCGTATTGGCAAGGCGTATCCTGATACACGGACAACAATCAAAAAAGCTTTTTATGAAGCTTTTGACGATGATACATATTATACCAGGCTGACTACCAGACCTAAAATGAGCAGTGAGGGTGGCATGGCGGAAAATATTAAGAACGTAGCATACAAGGCAGTAGAAAATTGGTAACATTAAAAGACCTGAAAGCGGAAAGCTTTCAGGTCTATTTTTTTATTTACAGAATAATTGTTTTTCTGTATTCCCGGGGTGACATTCCAAATTTTTCCCGAAATCGCCGAGAAAAATAAAACTGGTCACAGAAACCAAATTTTTCACTGATTTCTAAAACAGATAAGTCACTTTTAATTAGAAGCTGTTCTGCTTCAAACAAAACCTGGTCATAGATGTAATTGTGTACGGAAATGGAAAGCTCGCTTTTAAAGTGCTTGGTCAGGGTACTGACGGAAACAAAAGCGTGCTCTGCAATCTGCTGTGAGGTAAGCTGAACGGTGGGGTTATATTTAATATACTGCACCGCACGGGTCACGCAGGGCGACAGGTTTTTGCTCTTTAAATCGAGATTGTGTTCCTCAATAATCGAAAGTAAAATGCTGTAAGCCTCTTTCCGGACTTTAAGCCCCTCGGCAAAGGTGTTAAAGGTAAGCCCTTTGATAAAAAAGTCTGCCTTGTTATCTTTTAGCGTAACAAAGCAGGGGGCAGGGCATTTTCGAAATAAGTCAATTCCGTCAACGCCGCAGAGCTTTAGGTGAAAATATACATGGTCCATTTGATCGTCGCAAGCATATTCAAACGAGCAGCCGGCAGGGAGCAGATACCAATTTCCGGGGGTCAGCATAATTTCCCGGTTATCGCTAAGCTTAATGGTTGCCTTTCCGCTGACAATGTAAAACAGACGGGAGTACACCGGGTTATATACTTTTCCTTTCCAGGTAGAATCAATTTGAGCTCGTCCGTAATAAAACAGCAACAGCCTGATGGGGTTTAAACTTTGACAAAGTGAAGAATTAATGTGAACCATACGCAAATCTCCATAAAATTACAGGATTTTTTATTGTTTTTTACATGGTCTGTGGGATATGATTATCATATCACAGGTTATAAAAAATTACAAGACTTATTTGAAAGGACGATGTATAATGCCAGAGAAGAAATTGCGTGACTATTTTTGGGTATGGGGCCATCATACTAACTGTTTATATGGTGCTTACGGCCTTACGAGAGTGAACGACGTGTCTCCCGTTGAAGGGGTAGCTTATTTAGGTGCCACCAACTTAGTTTTAGACATTATGGACGCACCGGTTGACAGACGGGAAGAAATCGGCAAGGCAAAGGACATCCCTATGCTTGCCTGGTCGGTTATGGACGTTGCGGCACATCCTGAACATATTACAGATTTAATTGAGTACAAAAAGGAATTCCCCAACCTTACAAGAGGTATTTTTGATGACTTTCTGTGCCCGGCTAACACGGAGACTAACTATACAAACTATCCTTTAGAAATGCTGACACGGTATCGGGAAATGCTCCACGCGGCAGGTCTTGAAATGTGGATGGTGTTATACACCGAAAACTTCCGGGTCATTGATAAAGAAACCATTCAGGCATATGTTAACGAGTTTGACGGTGTTTCTCTTTGGTTCTGGAACGAAAAAGAGGTGACTGACGGCTATGATGAATATGTCGAGACTTTCTTTGAAATGACAGAGGGCACAAAACGTATGATTGGTTGCTATCTCTATGACTTTGGTACAGAGGTTGAAGCAACCGGCGAGGCGGTTGTTTACCAGCTTGAAAAAGAACGCGAAATGATTAAACAAGGCCTCATTGAGGGTGTTGTTCTGCACACCAATGCAGTGATTATGCAAGACCCCTTTGAAGCAGTTGAAGCCGGCAAAAAGTGGATGGACGAAAACGGCGACGAAATTATTACAAGATAAGGAGAGAGATACATGAAAAAAATTAACGATAACGTTTGGGTTTGGGGTCACCCCACAAACAGTATGCAGAGCTGGTTTAACAGAGGCGTTTCAACGGTTTCTCCCGTTGAGGGCGTTAGCTATATGAACGCTTCCTGCCTGATGTATAACAACTTAGGCGAGCAGAAGTTTGATATGAATTTAGAAAGCGAACTGGCTAAAGACCTTAAAAAGGTTGGCTGGTGTATTGATGAGGGAGCAACCAATCCGCCGAACATCACCGCAATCTGTAAAAAGGCGAAAGAGTACCCCAACATTAAAATGGGTATGTTTGATGACTTTTTCTCTCTGACTAACAGAGAAAATAACTTTATCAATTACACACCCCAGCTGATGGCGGCTATCCGCGAGGAGCTTCACGCGGCAGGCCTTGAAATGTGGGTGGTTCTCTACACAAGAGATATGCGTCTTGTTCCTATGGAAACCATTCGTTCTTTCTTAAAAGAGTTTGACGGCGTTTCTCTCTGGTTCTGGGACGAAAGTGAGATTTTAAATGACTATGATAAATATGTTGAAATCTTTATGGAAGAAACAAAGAATCAGAAACGAATGATGGGTTGCTATGTGTATAACTTCGGTGAAGGTAAGCCTGCAACTGTCGAGGCCATTATTCATCAGCTCGAAAAAGCTAAGGAAATGATGATTAAGGGCAACGTTGAGGGTCTGTTTATCCACACCAACCCCTGCTTTGGCTTAAAAGATGAACCCTTTGAAGCTGTTGATGCCTGCCAGGCTTGGATGAAAGAGCACGGCGACGACGTGATTTCCGAGTAAGAAAGAGGGGCTTTTTATGATGATTGAAACGGTTTTAGGACCGATAGAACCTAACAAACTGGGTGTCATTGCACCCCACGAGCATTTTTTCATTGACACCACCTTTGAAGCACAAACTCCGGATACGGAAGAAGAACTGGGACTGTTCAATTCCCCGGTAAGCATCAATAATATTGATGTTTTGCGTCGAAACCCGTTCTTAGTCCGTGACAACATGGTACTTGACGATTTAGACACCATTGTGTATGAGGTGAACCGCTTTAAAAAGGCAGGGGGCAACACCATTGTTGACCTGACCAACATCGGTATCAAGCGTGACCTAAATAAAATCCGCGAGGTCAGTCGCCAAACCGGCGTCAACGTGATTGCCGGCTGTGGACTTTACACCGGTCTCACCATTCCTGAGCCTTATAACAAAATGAATGAAGATGAGCTTGCCCGATGGATGATAGACGAAATTAAAAACGGTGACCCCGAAACCGGTATTAAGCCCGGCGTCATAGGCGAAATCGGCACCAGCGAAATGGTTGAGCCGCTAGAGGCAACCTCGCTCAGAGCAGCAGCTTATGCGAACCTGGAAACAGGACTGCCCATTTATATTCATACCTACCCCTGGTCGAGAGCGTCCTTAGAAGCCATTGATATTTTGACTAAAGAGGGCGTAAAACCGGAACAGATTTGCATTTGTCACTTAGATGTGGAATTTGACCACGAATATCTGTCCTTAGTCTTTGATACCGGGGCGTACGCTATGTTTGATAACTTCGGCAAGGAATACTATTTCCCCAAAACAGAGGCGGTGTTCTCCGGCGGTCCTTTTGAAACAGACTTAGACCGGGTGCGGATGATTATCCGTATGGTGAAAGAGGGCCACGCAGACCGCCTGATGCTGGCAACGGATGT
>JAFQWH010000031.1 GCA_017407515.1 Clostridia bacterium
ACAGCAACCTGCCCCAACTGTAAAATTGCTTGCTCCGTTTTAGATAAAGCCGGCGTTTCCTACGAAAAGCTTTTGGCTAACGAAAACGCAGAGCTGGCAACCAAGCTTGGCGTTAAGCAGGCACCGACGCTGGTTATCGTAAAAGACGGCGGCGTTGCAAAATACCACGGTGTTTCTGACATTAAGAAACTGGTTCAGGCGTGAGGATAGCACTATGTATGATATTATCATTATCGGCGGCGGCCCTGCGGGGCTGACCGCCGCCTTATATGCCCGCAGGGCAAATAAAACCGTTTTAGTTATTGAAAAAGGCACTTTTGGCGGACAAATTACCTTTTCTCCCAAGGTGGAAAACATTCCCGGCTTTGCTCTCGTTACCGGTAACGAGTTTGCCGAAAAACTGGTGGAACAGGTGCTCGCACTCGAGGCTGAAGTTGAATGTGCCGAAGTGCTTTCTATAAAAGACGGTGAAGTCAAAACCGTTGTAACAGACAGCGGTGAATTCCAGGCTAAAACTGTTATCATCGCAACCGGTGCAAAGCACAGACTGTTAGGCCTTGAAAAGGAAGAAGCTATGGTAGGTAACGGTATTTCTTTCTGTGCAGTTTGTGACGGTGCGTTCTATGAAGGTAAAACCGTTGCGGTTATCGGCGGCGGTAACTCAGCACTGCAGGAGGCACTGCTACTGGCTGAAACCTCAAAAAAGGTGTATGTTGTGCAGAATCTTGACTTCTTCACCGGTGAGGACAAGCTGGTTGAACAGCTTAAAACCAAGGCTAACGTCGAGGTTATTCTCGGCACAGTGGTAGAAAGCCTGTTAGGTGAAGACGAGCTGACCGGTATTGTTATGCGTCGGGTTTCGGACAATGAAGTAACAGAGCTCGCTGTTGACGGAATGTTCGTTGCCATAGGCTTGATTCCGCAGAACGAGGCGTTTGCAGACGTAATTACCTTAAACGAAATGGGCTATGCTGATTCCGGCGAGGATTGCCTGACCACGGCACCCGGCATTTTTGTTGCCGGAGACTGCCGTTCTAAACGAATTCGTCAGGTGACAACGGCTGCGGCAGACGGTGCTATTGCGGCACTTGCGGCTTGTAACTATATTGGATAAGAAATAAGAGGCTGTGGCAAGATGAAATCATTTTGCTACAGCCTCTTTTAGGGATGGACGCAAAATAGTGCAGATTGGATAAACTGAATCCCGCCGGCGTACGCTGGTACGCCTAGAGGTGAAGTTTATTCAAAGCACAAAGCGTTTTTTTGAAATTCGTTGTATAACGAATTTCTACATTAACTTTTTCAACTTTTTCTTTCTTATTTTGTTGTCCACTTTAAAAATTGGCTTTACTCTAGCTTTGTGTGGTCTGTGCATTTTGCTACAGCCTCTTTTTTTGTTTGATTTTTTGGGGGCTGTGTGGTAGAATGAAGTTAACAGAGTAGGGATTGACATACAGACAGTCAGGAACGCCTGCCTCTACGAAGAAAGAATGGAATATTTTATTCAGGGGGACCAGTAGTGATTAATTATGCACACAGGGGTGCAAGTGAATATGCACCGGAAAATACCTTATCTTCCTTTTATCTTGGGCTGATTCAGGGAGCAAATGGAATAGAAACTGATGTTCAAAGAACAAAAGACGGCGTTTTGGTATTGTTCCATGATGATACGATAGATAGAATTACTGATGGAAAAGGTAGCCTTTCAGACTATACCTTAGAAGAAATAAAGAAATTAAAAGTATATGGAAACAGCACCACTTGGTTTTATGACAGCGTCGTTACGCTGAGAGAATTTTTAGAAAAGTTTGCGGCTTATGATATAAAATTTGCGATTGAACTTAAAGGAGCGGGTGTGGAAGAGGACACTCTTTCTATGGTAAAGGAGTTTGGGGCTTTTGAAAAAACCACATTCACAAGCTTTGATTTTAATTATATTAAAAAAATTAAGGAACTTGATAAAGCTGCAAGGATAGGTTGGCTTACAGAAAATCCCGGTGAAAAAGAAATAGAAGAAATTCTGAATATTTCAGGCGAAGAAATGGCACCAAAAGCAGAGTATATCACGGAGGATATGGTGAAAAAGCTGCGTAGTAAAGGTCTGGGAATAAGAGCATGGGGCGTTTCTAATGTATCCCTTATGAAAAAAATGTGTATGCTAAATATTGATGGCATGACAGTGAATTTTCCGGACAGATTATATCAATATTTACGTTAAAGGAATAAATTTTTGTCCGTGAATTGACAAAATCATATAAAGAATGTCAGAAGGTGTCTACGAAAGCTGACGTATGAAGAATTGTAGGGGAGGGTCTCTGTGCCCTCCCGATAAACGGGCGGGGATGGAACCCCGCCCCTACGACCTATCACTACTGCCTGTGGTGCAGAATCTCATAAGAAGGAGAAGTCTTTAAAAGGAGTGCATACATAAATGAAAACAGGCTGGCTGGTGGTGAACCACTTTTTACAAACCAATAAATTTACAGATTTATATGACCGGCTGAAAAAAGGTGCTAAACAGGCAGGTCTTAGTCTTTTAGTAAAAACCGGTTGTGATTTGTTAAACGAAATCAGCAGCGGGTTTTTAAAGGAGCAGGAAAAGCCTGATTTTGTCCTGTTTTGGGATAAAGACGTCCGCCTTGCAAAGGCTTTGGAAAACATGGGAATTCGGGTGTATAATTCAGCAAAAGCCATTGAAATTTGTGACGATAAAAGCCTGACGCATCAGTCTCTTGCGGGAGTTGTTCCCATGCCGAAAACCGTCATAGCTCCCATGACCTATGAAAGCGTAGGGTATACAGATTTGTCCTTTGTGGAGACAGTTGGGGAGGCTCTTGGCTATCCTATGATAATAAAAGAGTGCTTTGGTTCTTTTGGTGCACAGGTGTACCTGGTGCATACTTTGGAGGAAGCGAAGGAAAAGGTGAAAAGCTTAGCCGGAACGCCCTTTTTGTTTCAGAAATTTATTGCTCCGAGCTCCGGCCGGGATATTCGCCTGCAAGTCGTGGGTGAAAAGGTGATTGCGGCGATGCTTCGATACAGTGAAACCGGGGATTTTCGTGCCGGTATTACCTCCGGCGGCTCTATGAAGCCCTATGAACCGACAAAGGAGCAGCGAGAACTGGCGGTTTTGGTTTGCAAAACCTTGGGGCTTGACTTTGCCGGGGTAGACTTTTTGTTTGGGGAAAACGATGAGCCAATTTTATGCGAGGTAAATTCCAACGCACATTTTAAAAATTTATATGATTGCACCGGCGTAGATGCCGCGGCGGCAATTATGGAACATATTGCAGACAAGCTGGAGGGACGGGCATGAAAACAGGCTGGCTGATTTACAGAAAAAAAGATGCCGAGCGAAACCGGCATAACATAACCTTTTACGAAAACGCCGGCAACAAGCGTGGTGTTAAAATTCTGCTCCGGTATTTTGAAGAATTTTCTTACGGAACGAGTGCCCGGGGGTTAACCCTTACCTATGAAGGGCAAGGGGTCGAAAAGCCGGATTTTGTGGTTATGCGTGCCGACGAACCGTTGTTTTCCTACCATTTGGAGCAGATGGGTTTTCGCGTGTTTAACGATTCCTATATTTCTCTGGTGGCAAACGATAAGGCAAGAACCCTACAGGTGGCGGCAGCGGCAGGAGTGCCTACGCCGGAAAGCCGTCTGGCTCGGCATGAAGATGCCTTGCTTGTGGCTGAAACCCTGGGGTATCCTTTAGTCATAAAACCCCGTGATGGTCACGGTGGGATAGACGTTTTATGGATAAAAAATGAAGCGTCTCTTACTGAAACGCTTCAAAATTATCATCATGACACTTTTTTACTCCAAAAGCCCGTTTCCGACCTGGGCAAGGACTTACGGGTGTATGTAGTGGGCAAGACTGTTGTGGCGGCAATGCTTCGCCAAAGGGACGACGATTTCCGCAGCAACTACTGCTTAGGGGGCTCTGCTACACGGTATGAACTCTCCGGCGAAGAAGAGGCACTGGTTAACAAGGTCATCAGCCTGTTTGACATCGGTTTTGTGGGCATAGACTTCATGTTTTCCGACGGTAAGATGATTTTAAACGAAATTGAAGATGTGGTCGGTGCCAGAATGCTTTACCATCTGACGGACCTTGATGTTGTTGATATTTATGTGGAACATATTTTAAAAACTATTGGCTAAGCTTTATAAATTCTTTTTTGAGTCGCTCGATAATGCGTTTTTCCAGTCGGGATATGTAGGACTGGGAAATCCCCAGCATATCGGCGACTTCTTTTTGTGTTTTTTCGTTTCCGTTTTGCAGACCAAAGCGGAGCTCCATAATGCGTTTTTCTCGGCTGGAAAGCCGCCCCAGGGCACTGTACAGTAGTTGCCGGTCAACTTCTTCGTCCAGCCGGCGGGAAATTTCGTCGCTTTCTGTTCCTAAAACATCGGATAAAAGAAGCTCGTTGCCGTCCCAGTCTGTGTTTAAGGGTTCATCAATGGAAATTTCCGTTTTGGCATTATGATTTTTCCTCAAGTACATTAAAATTTCGTTTTCGATGCACCTTGAAGCATAGGTTGCCAGTTTAATGTTTTTCCCTGTGTCAAAGGTGTTAATCGCCTTAATCAGACCAATGGTGCCGATGGAAATCAAGTCTTCTATGTTAATGCCGGTGTTTTCAAATTTTCGTGCCACATAAACCACCAGACGGAGATTTCGCTCAATCAGGATTTTTTTAATCTCCGATGCTTCCGGTGATAGCCGGCAGAGGAGCTGTGCTTCTTCTTCCGGAGACAGGGGCGAGGGCAGGGCCTCGCTGCCACCGATATATAAAACTGACGGTGGCTCACCGGTGAGCCACTTTATAATCTGCTGTTTTTTAAGTTCGGAAAGTGTTAACAGTTTTCGGAGTAAGCTTTGTTTCATGGTGGTTTTCTCCCTCGAAATCATGGGGCAAAATGGCGTCCCAATTATTATAATAATCCAGCGTCCGGTCAACAAGACCAATATAGACGGTTTCGGTTGGTATCAGTTTTTTGCCTTTTTCTATGTAAATTTTTTCAGGTAAAAAGGCAGCAAGAAAAGATTCGCCGGAAATAGTGCAATAGGCAATGGCAATCAGGTTTTTCTCAGCTTTAAAAGCCTCCTCCGGGGTCTTATAAGACTCAAAGAGGCATTTAGCACTGCTCCATTGAGCGATAATGACACTCTTTCGGCTGATTTCATCGTAAAGTAAATTGCCGCTGTCATAAAAACCCCGAAGATGAAGGGTTTTCCCGCGGTACACAACCTTAAGAGGGATAATTTTCTTTCCTCTGGCTGCAATTTTAGCACCGCAGGCAAAGGCGGCTTTCAAAAGAACCCAGCAACCAAGGGCAAGGAGCAACAACAGGTAGACAGGAATGTTTACATACAGGGAACCGTTTTTATATACAACCCCCAAAAGGGAGCCGAGGTCCGTTAAGAAAAACAGACAAAAGGCAGCACCGCTGTAAACAAAAACTGTTGCAAAAAATACAGCAATAAATTTTAAATATGTACGAAGGCATCCGGGACGAAAGGCCATTGCCACCATAGCGGCACCCACAAGAAATTTTATGGGGAAACAGTATAAGAACATAGGAGGCAGAAAAAACACACCGGCGGCATAAACAGCCCCTAAAAGAGCAGCGAAACATAACTGGTCGGCTTTTATTTGCTGGTGAAGAAGCAGTCCTGTTATCCATAAAAGCAGATAATCAAAGACGAAATTCACCAACAGCAAAACGTCGAGATAAATTTTCACTTCCATGTTGCTTCCTCCGATGTATGTAATGGGTTATTATCAGTATAGCACGGATGTTTGGAAAAAAATGTCAAACTTTGACGGGGTTTCAAAAAAATTCCAATTATGGGTTTGTGAAGTGATATTTGAATTGAAATAGGGGGAAGAATATGGTATAATGATTTCATCGAAGATGAAATCGTCGATATGAATTCTTGCGAATTCTCGATATGTTAAAATTAACTCGATATGTGCTTCGCACTCGATATGTCGCTGATGCGACGAGAATTCATATCATATCGAGTTTGAGCAAAGCGAAAACATATCGATTTTGTGATAACAAAAATATCGAGCAAACGAAGTTTGCATATCGACAAAAAAATTAGTGTCATCTAAATCGTTCACTTATTTTATAATTGACACATACAGAATTTTATTTCATAAAATTCCTAGGAGCGAACGCTCCTTTGTACTCTTACGAGCACTGTGTCAATTGACGGCGTCGCAAAAATCTCCTTGCAAGCAAAGATTTTTACTCCTGGTAAAATTGAACCATACAGAATTTTATTATATAAAAACCGAAACCAACCCAATCCTAAAATGAATCTCATTTGCATACATAAAGAATAAAACCCCAGGGAGGTGCCTTGTTTGTCAATTCGGTATTCTGTTGTGATTCCGGTTTATAATGAAGAACCGGTTGTTAAGGAAAGTTACAAACGCCTAAAGGCGGTTATGGAGCAAACCAAAGAAACCTATGAACTGATTTTCGTCAATGACGGCAGCCGTGACGGGACGGAAGCGATCATCAGTGAGTTATGCGAAATTGATACACATGTTAAGCTCGTCAGCTTTTCCCGGAATTTTGGTCATCAAACGGCAATTACCGCCGGTATGGACTTATCTTCCGGTCAGGCGGTTGTAGTTATTGATGCAGACCTGCAGGACCCGCCGGAGGTTATTTTAGACATGATAGAGAAGTGGAAAGAGGGCTTTGACGTTGTCTACGGTCAGCGGATTAAGAGAAAGGGCGAAACCTTTTTTAAAAAACTGACGGCGAAGTTTTTCTACCGCACCTTAAAAAGCTTGACTGATGTGGAAATTCCCGTTGACACCGGTGACTTTCGGTTAATTGACAGAAAGGTTTGTGATGTTTTATCTTCCCTGACCGAGAAAAACCGCTACGTTCGCGGTCTTGTCAGCTGGGTTGGCTTCCGGCAGACGGCGGTGTACTTTGAACGGCAGGAACGTTTTGCCGGGGAGACGAAATATCCCTTTAAGAAAATGGTTAAATTTGCTGTGGATGGGATTACCACTTTTTCTTATAAGCCCCTTAAAATTGCCACCTATTTAGGCTTCTTTTTGTCTTTTCTGAGCTTTTTATATCTGCTGGTGGTTATCTGGCTGAAACTGTTTACAGATTGGACGGTTTCCGGCTGGGCGTCTATTTTGTCAGTATCTTTGTTCTTTAACGGTATTGTTCTGATTATGCTGGGCATTATCGGCGAATACATTGGCAGAATTTACGACGAAAGCAAAAACAGACCTCTTTATGTGATTGCAGAAAAGAAAGGATTTACGGATGAAAAAGAAAAATCTACTACAGATTGTTAAATTCGGCTTTGTAGGCCTTTTGAATACCTTAATTGATTATGGAATGTTTTTTCTGTTCTTTTCACTTTTTAGGCTTGATAAAAACATTGCTCAGGTTTTAGCCACCTTGCTTGCTATGACCAACAGCTATCTTGTAAACCGTTATTGGACTTTTGAAAAATCGGGAAACATTCAGGGGGGAGAAATCGGGCGGTTTATCATTGTCAACATTTTATCTTTGATTACAACCCTTTTATGTTTGAATTTGTTTTACGATGTTTTAGGTCTTCACAATTTGGCAAATTATCTGCTTATCCTTTGTCAAATTCCTTTTTCTCTTGGGGACGATTTGGGGGTTTTCTTCTGCAAAATCCTTGCGATGCCCTTTTCCCTGGCGGTTAATTTTATGGGAAACAGACTGTGGGTTTTTCGTGAAAAAAATAAGAAAAAAACAGCGTGAATTTTGTCGAAAAAATGTTTTTATGTAAACAAAGTTATCAACAGTTTTTAACTGTTTTTATGTTAAAAACCTAAGAGGAATGGCGGTTTTATGCGAAAAAATCTTAAAAAACTGTTAATAACCCTGTGGATAATGTTAATAACTTCGCTTGTCTTGTAATGTGCTTTTCGGTATTATGTTAAGCGTTTTACGGTTTTTAAAATCTATATTTTTTGTAATACTACTTGAATCTTTATAGAAAACACGATATAATTAAATAGATACAATATAATCAAATGCCAATAGGTTTATGGAGGGTACCAATGACAAAGCGATATAAACGAATTTTACTGAAAATCAGCGGCGAAGCTCTTGCCGGTAGCAAAGGTACGGGTCTTGATTTTGAAACCTTAGAAAACATTGCCAAGGTTGTTAAGGAATGTAACGATGCCGGCGTTCAGATTGCCATTGTTGTAGGTGGCGGCAACTTCTGGAGAGGTCGTTCCGGCGGTAACATGGATAGAACCCGTGCTGACCATATGGGTATGCTGGCAACGGTTATTAACTCTCTTGCTATGCAGAGTGCTTTAGAGGCTGTGGGTGTTCCTGCCAGAGTGCAGACGGCCATTGAAATGCGTCAGATTGCAGAGCCCTATATTCGTGGCAAGGCTGACCGTCATATGGAAAAAGGCAGAGTTGTTATTTTCGGTTGCGGAACCGGTAACCCCTTCTTCTCAACAGATACAGCAGCGGCACTCAGAGCTGTGGAAATTGATGCTGAGGCAATTTTCCTTGCCAAAAAGGTTGACGCGGTTTACGACAGTGACCCGGCGAAGAACCCCAACGCAAAGCGTTTTGAAAGCTTGAGCTATATCGAAGTGTTAAATAAGGGTTTGGGCGTTATGGATTCAACAGCTACCTCCCTTTGTATGGATAATAACATTCCGATTTTAGTGTTCGGAATTGATGACCCTCAGAATATTATTCGTGTTTTAGAGGGCGAAAAAATCGGAACGATTGTATCAAACGGATAAAACAGAACAGAAAGGAAGTATCAGACTATGTATGAAGAAGTAAAAACAAAAATGGATAAGGCAATTCGTGCCTTGGAAAATGACTATGCAGCAATCCGTGCAGGCCATGCCAATCCTGCACTCTTAGACAAAATAACAGTAGATTATTACGGAACAGCAACCCCCATTCCCCAGGTTGGTACCGTTTCTGTACCTGAAGCAAGAATGCTGGTGGTTCAGCCTTGGGACGCTTCTATTTTAGGTGACATCGAAAAGGCAATTTTAAAGTCTGACTTGGGGTTGACTCCCAACAATGACGGTAAAGTTATTCGCATTAACTTCCCGGCACTCACCGAGGAACGCCGTAAAGACCTTGGCAAGAGCATCTCCAAGCGTGCTGAAGAAGCTAAGGTTGTTATTCGTGGCGTTCGTCGCGATGCTTTAGAATCCTTTAAAGCTCAGAAGAAGCAGGGCGAAATTACGGAAGATGATTTAAAGCAGGCAGAGACCGATGTTCAGAAGCTGACAGACCAGTATATTAAGGACATTGACGGTATTGCAGCTAAAAAAGATAAGGAAATTATGGAAATCTAAGGGGATTTTTATGTTTAATATCTTTAAACGGGGTATTGACAAAAAGCTTTTGCAGGAAGTTGACCCCGCTAATCTGCCCCGCCATGTGGGCATTATTATGGACGGGAACGGCCGTTGGGCAGAAAAACGAGGCCTGCCTCGCACAGCCGGACACCGTGCCGGAGCTCAGAACCTTAAAACCATTACGGAGTTTGCCGGTCAGATGGGAATTCCTTACATAACAGCCTATGCCTTCAGTACGGAAAACTGGAAACGCCCCAAAGAAGAGGTAGATGCCTTAATGCAGCTCCTTTTAGATTATCTGCGGGACAAAGACCAGCTTGCCGGCAAAAACGTTACCATTCGTGTAATTGGTGACCGGAGTGCTTTATCTGACGAGATTAACCGCGAGATTGATGTGATTGAAGATTACACAAAAGACCGTGACGGTATGGTTTTATATCTTGCTATCAATTATGGTGGACGGCAGGAGATTGTCCGCGGGGTGAACAATCTTTGCAGGAGGGTGCAACAGGGCGAATTAGAACCCGGCGATGTAACAGAAGCAATGCTCTCAGCTGAGGTTTATACCCGGGACGTGCCGGAGGCAGATTTAATTATCCGCCCCAGCGGAGAGTTGAGACTGTCAAACTTCCTTCTTTGGCAGTCGGCTTACAGTGAATTCTGGTTTTCAGATATTAACTGGCCGGATTTTAGCACAAAAGATTTTACTCAGGCCATTTTAGACTATCAAAACAGAAACAGACGGTTTGGTGGCAGGTAATGCCTCATTCAGAGAAACTTTCGGAGCTAACAGCCGGCAGATATGCCTCCTGTTAGCTCTGGTAATACATTGGCGAAAGGAGCGACCTTTGTGTCAAAATTACGAGCACGTGTAACGAGTGGTTTAATCGGTGCGGCTTTGGTTCTGATTGTTGTTTTTTCATCAGCGGAAGTTTTTCATGCAGCAATTGCAATTGCTTGCTTTATTGCTCTTTATGAACTGCACAGAACCTTTGATCAGCAAAAGAAATGGCAGATAGTTATTATAAACTATCTGTTTGCGTTAATTTTTTTACTGACGCCGTTGTTTTCGTCGGTCTCACAAAAAGAACTGATAACCTTTCTGTTTGTGAGTTATTTAATGATACTTTTAATCTGCTCGGTTTTGTTTCATGACACCGTTAAGTTTTCCGATGTCAGCCGGTCTTTCTTTAGTTTGGCGTATAGCGTTCTGCTTCCCTTGCACCTGATTTATATCCGCAATATGAATGATGGGCTTGCCTTAGTGTTTTTGGTGTTTATCGGTGCCTGGATGCCGGATATTTTCGCTTATTTTTCCGGTTGCCTTTTGGGAAAACATAAGCTGATTCCTAATGTTAGCCCCAATAAAACCATAGAGGGTGCGGTGGGTGCTGTAGTTGGTGCTGTGGCTATGTTTGCTCTTTATGGCTTTATTTTATCTTTCTTCTTTCACTATACGGTGAATTACTGGATTTTACTGTTTTTATCTCTGCTGTGCGGCGTGGCGTCCCAGTTTGGTGACCTGGCGGCATCGGTGATTAAAAGGGAAACCGGCAAAAAAGATTTCGGTAACTTAATTCCCGGTCATGGCGGCATTATTGACAGAATGGACAGCTTAATTTTTATCGCTCCCTTGACTTATTACTTTTTACTGTTTTTTGAGGTTATTTGCAAATGATGAACTTGACAATTCTGGGTTCTACCGGCTCCATCGGCACGCAGGCCTTAGAGGTTGTAACGGCTATGGGAAATATCCGCATTCGTGCTTTGGGTGCAGGTAGAAATATTACGCTGCTGGAAGAACAAATTCGCTGTTTTCACCCTCGGTATGCCTGTGTGGCAGACGAGGCTCTGGCGGCAGAACTGAAGCTGAAGGTGGCAGACACCGACACGGAGGTTTTGTCCGGCGAAGCGGGTATGGTGTTTTTAGCAGAAGAACCCGGCAGCGATACGGTTTTGGGTGCAATTGTTGGTTTTGCGGGCCTTGTTCCCTCGCTGGCGGCGGCTCGTGCCGGAAAACGACTGGCTCTTGCCAACAAAGAAACCTTAGTTTCCGGCGGAGACTTGGTTAGAGAGGCTTTGGCTTCCTCAGGTGGGGAAATGATTCCTGTGGATAGTGAGCATAGTGCCGTATTCCAATGCCTGGAAGCGGTTTCTGCATCCCGGCGAGAGGCTGAGGTTAAGAGAATTATCCTGACGGCGTCCGGCGGTCCTTTTGCAGGCAAAAAGCGGGCGGAGCTGTCGGCGATTACCCCTGAGGCAGCTTTAAAACACCCGAACTGGGATATGGGTGCTAAAATTACCATTGATTCTGCAACACTGATGAATAAAGGGCTGGAGGTTTTAGAAGCCGCACAGCTTTTTTGTGTTTCTGCCGATAAAATTGATGTGGTGGTGCACCGGCAAAGCATTGTGCACTCCATGATTGAACTGACAGACGGTGCGGTTTTAGCTCAGATGGGCGTGCCGGATATGAAACTGCCCATTCAGTATGCTCTGACCTATCCTGAGCGTAAACCAATGCAGAACAACGAGCTAAACCTTGCAAAAGTGGGCACGCTGACCTTTGAAGAACCGGATTTAGAGACCTTCCGGTGCCTTGCTCTTGCGTATGAGGCGGCAAAAGTAGGGTATACTATGCCTTGTGTCTTAAACGGGGCCAATGAAGTAGCGGTATCTTTGTTCCTGCAGAAAAAAATTGGCTTTTTAGAAATTGCAGAGGTGAACGAATGGGTGATGCAGGCACATAGTGTTGTGATGCATCCTACGGTATCAGATATTATTGAAGCTGACCGCTGGGCTCGTGAAACAGCCCTTTCCTATTTTGAAAAGAAATAGACTCGGGAAAGCTCAAAGGAGGCAGTATGACAACCATTTGGACTGCGATTGCAGCAATCTTGATTTTTTGTATTTTAATTTTTGTTCATGAATTCGGTCATTTTCTGTCCGCGAAACTTTTGGGCATTCGTGTTCATGAATTTGCTATTGGTATGGGACCGAAACTGTTCGGAAAGAAAAAGGGAGACACCCTGTATTCCGTTCGTATACTTCCCATAGGTGGCTTTTGTGCCTTAGAGGGGGAGGACACCTCCTCGGAGGATGAAAAAGCCTTAAGCAACAAGCCCGCATGGGTGAAACTGATTGTTATGGCTTCCGGCTCTTTTATGAATCTCCTCCTTGGCTTTATCTTGCTTTTATGCTTATACGGAACAGCCAAACAGATTGTTGTTCCCCAGGTGGCAACGGTTGCACCGGGGAGTGCGGCTGAAGTCAGCGGGATTTTGCCCGGTGACGAAATTGTGAAATTAGATGGCAATCGGATTCATATAGCGAGTGATTTATATTGGGTAAAATCCCGACTGACAGACAGAAACACGGAAATTGTTGTTCGCCGTGATGGTGTGAATCATACTCTTTCTATCTCTCCGGAAAAAACCGATTCAGATTATAGCTTAGGTGTCGCCTTAACGCCTCAGAAAAACAACTTTTTCCTGACGGTAAAGACCGGTACTTATACAACAGTGTTTTACGCCCGAGTGATTCTGGAAACCCTTCTTGATTTGCTGCGGGGCAACATCGGCCTTTCCAGCATGTCAGGCCCTGTGGGCATCGTTTCGGAAATCGGTTCTGCCGTCAAGGAAACAACACAGTCCGGCTGGGTTGGCTTTTTAAGCCTTCTGCAGCTTACGATTTTACTGACAATTAACCTGGGAATTTTCAATCTTTTGCCCATTCCGGCTTTAGACGGGGGACGGATTTTCTTTGTGTTAATCGAAATGATTCGCAGAAAACCGTTGCCGCCGGAAAAAGAGGGAATGGTGCATATGATTGGCTTTGCCCTTTTAATTTTGCTTTCGCTTTTTATCGCGTATATTGACGTTTTGCGGCTGATATAGAAAGGATAAAACCATGGGGAAAATACAAGTATTAGATAAATCGGTTTCCAACAAAATAGCGGCAGGTGAAGTGGTTGAGCGTCCGGCTTCTGTTGTAAAAGAGCTTTTGGAGAACGCGTTAGACGCCGGAGCTACCCATGTTACCGTGGAAATTAAAAACGGCGGCATTACCTATATCCGTGTAACGGATAACGGTATCGGTATGTCCAGGGAAGATGTTCCTGTGGCACTCCTTCGCCATGCAACCAGTAAAATCTCCGATGCTAAAGACTTGGATGCGATTTCAACCTTGGGCTTTCGCGGTGAGGCACTTTCGTCTATTGCTGCTGTGAGCAAATTTGAAATTTATACCCGCACCCAGGAGGAGGAAACCGGCACCCATCTGGTTTCAGAAGACGGGGAAATTACAGATTGCAGCGAGGCAGGTTGCCCCGCAGGCACAACGGTAATCGTTCGTGATTTATTTATGAACACCCCTGCCCGTATGAAATTTTTAAAGAAAAACTATACGGAAGCCGGCTATATTGCCGATATTGTCAACCGCCTGGCTCTTGCCCGGAGTGATGTTTCTTTCCGCCTACTTTCTGACGGCAAGGAAAGCCTGTTCACAGCAGGGGATTCTGACCTCTTAGCGGCTATCTATGCGGTTTACGGTAAAGAACTTAAAAACACAATGAAGCCGGCGTCTTTTGATGAGGGCGGAATCTCCATCAGCGGTTTTTGTGCAACAGCACAGGGAGCCAGACCTAACAGAAGTATGCAAAGCTTCTTTGTAAACGGCCGGTATATTAAAAGCCCACTTCTTGCCCGTGCGGTGGAGGAGGCTTATAAAAACGAACTGATGGGCGGTAAATTTCCTGCCTGCGTTCTTTTAATTACCCTGCCTCCCGCCATGGTGGATATTAACGTGCACCCCACCAAGCTGGAAGCAAAATTTGCCGATGAAAAAGCGGTGTATCACTGTGCTTACTGGGCAGCAAAAAATGCTCTGTATCAGAAAACAGAGATTCCGGCGGTAACCCTTTCTGACGAAACTGAGGAGGCAGTACCGCCAAAAACGGCTTCTATGAATTTTGGAACAGCAAAGCCTGCCAGACCGGTGGTGGCTCTTCGTGAAACCGGTTTTTCGCCGAAAAAAGAAACGGAATCTCCTTTTGTTTGGCGTGGACTGCAGGAAAAAACGGCGGTGCAGCCTGTGATTACGCCTGTCAAAACAGAAGAACCCGTGATTGCGGCGAAAAAGGAAGAGCCAAAGGCAGTTGAAAAACCGGTAGTGGCTAAACCGGCGGAGATACCGGCAGAACCGGAGATAACGGCACCGGCACCTGAACCTGAACCTGTACAAGAGCCGGCTCTGACAGAACAGCCAGCTGTAAAAAAAGAAAAAACAGAACATTCCTACCGTATTTGCGGCCAGATTTTTGATACATATATCATTGTGGAAAAAGACGGACAGATGCTCTTAGTTGACCAGCACGCGGCCCACGAACGCTTGCGGTATGAGGCGTTGCTTTTGCAGTTTGAGGGACGCTCTGTGCAGTCTCAGATGCTTTTGATTCCCGTTACCCTGCGGCTGACGGCTATTGAAGAAAGCCAGTTTGCAGAGTACCAGGCAACCTTAAATGACATGGGCTTTGTAGCCGAACCTTTTGGTGAAAAAACTGTCATTTTGCGAGGGGCACCTGAGGCACTGGAGGAAGAGGCATTAAAGTCCTTGTTCTTAGAGGTTTTGGGGCATCTTTCAGAAAAACGAAAAGACGCCCAAAGTCAAAAGGCACAGCGGGCACTTTACACCATTGCCTGCAAAAGTGCTGTTAAGGCAGGGAACAAGCTAAGCGAGCAGGAAATGAAAACTCTGCTAGACAGCGTTTTTGATTTAGGCCCGAAAAACACCTGTCCCCACGGTCGGCCTATTACCGTTGCCATGACCCGTGGTTTTATTGAAAAACAATTTAAACGGATTGTATAAACAAAAGCGGAGGAGAAAATGTCTCAGATTCTTGTAGTAGCAGGGCCTACTGCCAGCGGCAAAACCGGCCTTGCGATACGTCTGGCAAAAGAATATGGCGGCGAAGTAATTTCGGCAGATTCAATGCAGATTTACCAGCATATGAACATAGCCAGTGCCAAGCCGACGGTAGAGGAAATGGAGGGGATTCCCCACCATTTGCTCGACTTTGTTTCGCCCTTTTCTCCTTTTTCCGTTGCAGACTATGTGAAGCTTGCGAAAGAAAAAATTGAGGAAATTACAAAAAGGGGAAACCTGCCTATCCTTTGCGGCGGTACGGGGCTTTACATTTCCTCTTTGGTGGATAACATTGAATTTACCGAAGCAGAAACCGACTTTTCCGTGCGAAACCGATTGATTCAGGAGGCAGAGGAAAAAGGCATTGTACCCCTCTATGAACGGTTGCAAGGGATTGACCCGGAAGCGGCAGAAAAAATTCACCCCAACAACCAAAAACGGGTCATTCGTGCTCTGGAAATTTTTGAAACCACGGGGCTTACCCTGTCCCAGCAAAATGCACGGTCTCGCCTAAATCCGCCCTCGTTTACCGCCTATATGTTGGCTCTTTGCCCGCCCAGAGAGGTGCTGTATCAGCGGATTGATATGCGGGTTGATGCGATGGAACGACAGGGCTTGTTTGAAGAAACCAAGGCCTTGCAGGCTATGGGCCTTCAGCGGGATATGCAGTCCATGCAGGGCATTGGCTATAAAGAAGCTTTTGATTACCTGGCAGGCAAGGTCAGCCGGGAAGAATGCTTGGAAGAAATAAAAAAAGCAACCCGACATTATGCCAAACGACAGCTAACCTGGTTCCGCCGGGATAAACGGTATATTTGGGTTGACCCAACAGACGAGAAAAACGTTACAACTGCGATGGAGGCATTTACATGGAAGAACCCTTAAAGCTTTCCGGCTCTGTCACAGAGGTGATTTATTTTAATAAAGAAAACGGTTACAGTATTTTTGAACTCTTAACGGAGGACAAGGACGTTATTACCTGTACAGGAACCCTTCCCTTTGTAAACCCCGGCGAGAACCTGACGGTTATGGGAGGCTGGTATCACCACCCCAGCTACGGCAAACAGCTAAAGCTTACGGGTTTTCTGCGTCCTGAGCCCGGGGGTGAAATAGAAATACTGAATTTTTTGGCGTCCGGAATTATTCCCGGTGTCCGCCGGGCAACGGCGGAAAAACTGGTGGAGCGGTTTGGTGTCGACACTCTGCGGGTTATAGAAGACGCTCCGGAACGGCTGGCGGAAATTAAGGGCATTTCGGAAAAGAAAGCCTTTGAAATTCGCAGTGCCTATTTAGAAACGAAAGACTTAGAACAACTGATTATGTTTATGCAGAAGCATGGCCTCGCCACGGGGTACGCTATGCGGCTCTATGAACAGTTTGGGGGTCAGGCGGTTAATAAGCTTGAGAAAAACCCTTATTTATTATGTGAAAAAATCTCCGGCATCGGTTTTAAAACGGCAGACGGCGTTGCAAGAAGCTTAGGCATTATGCCGGACGATGAAAACCGTATTCGTGCCGGAGTTAAGCATACCTTAACCTATAACGGTTTTTCCGGCGGGCATACCTTTTTACCGCGGGGTATTTTGGTGCAAAGTGCGGCGGCACTTTTATCGGCAGATACGTTACTGGTAGAAAATGCTTTGGTGTCTCTCCTGGCTTCCGGAGCACTGGTGAGTGATGTTATCGGCGAAACAGAAGGCATTTTTTTGCCGGAGCTTTACTATGCCGAGCATGATTTAGGTAAAAGACTGCTGGCGATGATTCAAAAAAATAGCGAGGCAGACTTTGAAAGCACCCATAAAATTGAAAAAGAGATAAGCGACCTTGAAAAAGAGCAGGGCATCACTCTGGCACCCATGCAAAAAGAGGCGGTTATTACTGGTATGACCTCCCACTTTTCCATTATAACCGGCGGACCGGGTACGGGTAAAACAACGATTATCCGGTTTTTAATTGATGCGTTTTCCAAGCGGAAAAAGAAAATTGCTTTATGTGCCCCTACGGGTCGTGCGGCAAAACGCATGAGCCAGCTCTCCGGCAAAGAGGCAAAAACCATTCACCGTCTTTTAGAGGTGGGCTTTTCAGAAGACGACAGCCTCCTGCGTGCCTTTTCCAAAAACGAAGAGGACCCCTTAGAGGAAGATGTTATTATTGTAGACGAAGCCTCCATGGCAGATGTTTTACTGCTTGATGCTCTCGTGGCGGCGATTAAGCCGAAAGCCAGGCTGATTTTGGTGGGGGATTCCGACCAGTTGCCGCCGGTGGGAGCCGGGGACGCACTGCGGGATATTATCGCCTCGAAAAAAGCACCGGTCGCACGACTTGATACAGTGTTCCGCCAGGCGGAGGAAAGCATGATTGTGCAGAATGCTCACCGCATCAATCGGGGCGAACTGCCTATCTATAACGAAAAGGGGAAAGACTTTTTCTTTGTATCTTGCAGTGATGCAGAGGAGATTGCAGAAAAACTGACAGAGCTTGTGGGAAACCGCTTGCCAAAAGCCTATAACCTAGACCCCATGCAGGACATTCAGGTGCTTTCTCCCATGAAAAAAACAACAGCCGGTGTGAATCAGTTAAACAAACTTTTGCAGGAAGTCTTAAATCCGCCGAAAAAGGGGCTGCATGAACGGGTAGGAGCCTTGCGGACTCTCCGTGAGGGCGATAAGGTTATGCAGATTAAGAATAATTATGACCTGCCCTGGGAGACCTTAGACGGGAAGCAGGAGGGCGTTGGCGTTTATAACGGCGACATCGGCACCATTGAGATGATTGAGCCTGAGGGCGTTACCGTTGTGTTTGACGGGGAACGCCGGGCAACCTATAAAAATCCTATGCTGGAAGAATTAGAGCTTGCGTACGCTGTAACGGTTCATAAAAGCCAGGGTAGCGAGTTCCCTGTGGTGGTTATGCCGATTTTTCACGGTGTGCCACGGCTCATGACCCGGAATTTATTGTATACAGCTGTCACCCGTGCGGTGAAACTTGTGGTTTTGGTGGGGCTAAAGAGTGCCGCGGAGACCATGATAGGTAACGACTACGAAGAAAAAAGGTATTCTGCTTTGCCCCGGTGGCTAACAGAGAATTGAGGAAAGACATGGATAATCAGATTACATATCCTTATATTGAAGCATTTTTAAACGAAATAGAACCGCCGGACAATCAGCTTCTGCATGAGCTTGAGGCGGAGGCAAGGCGAGACAACGTTCCGGCGGCAGTACGCCCAACGGCACGGTTTTTGTCAGTTTTAGCAAAGCTGAAGCAACCCAAACGCATCTTAGAGATTGGCTCTGCCATTGGCTATTCCGCTCTGACTTTGTACCTTGCCTGCGATAGAAAAACGAAAATTGTTACCATCGAAAAGGACGAGGAACGGTTTTTACTGGCTCGCAACAATTTCCGCCGCTTTGAAGCCTTGGGAGATATTAAGCCTATCTGCGGTGATGCGGAAGAAGAAATTGAGAACCTGGAGGGCACCTTTGACATGGCGTTTATTGATGCGGCAAAGGGTGCCAGTATGCGGTATTTTGACAAGATTTTGCCGAAGATGGAACAGGGCGGCATGATTGTTACAGATAATGTTTTATACGGTGGGAGAACAGCCGCACCGGGCGAACCTGTACATAAGCACAGAACCGGCGTTCGCATTATGCGAGAATATTTAGACTTTCTCTGCACAGACCCCCGGTTTTACACAGCAGTGTTGCCGGTGGGAGATGGCGTTGCAGTAACCCTTTTAAAGGACTAAACGGAGGAAAGACATGTACGTTATTTTAGGGATTGGAAACCCCGGAAAGCAGTATGAAAACACGAAGCACAATATCGGTTTTATCAGCCTTGACTTTCTGGCGGCATCTTTGGGCATACAAATCAATAAAATTAAACATAAAGCCTTAATCGGCGAGGGCACTATCGGCGGCGAAAAGGTGCTACTCGTTAAACCGCAGACCTATGTGAATCTTTCAGGAGAGTCTGCCGGAGAAATTCTGCGGTTTTATAAGGTGCCGCCGGAAAATTTGATTGTTATTTATGACGATGTTAACTTAGCTGCCGGTAGAGTCAGAATCCGGCCCAAGGGCTCAGACGGCGGCCATAACGGCATTAAGTCAATTTTGTACCACTTAAAAAGTGACCAGTTCCCCCGCATTCGGTTAGGGGTTGGGCAAAAGCCGCCGGAATACGATTTGGCGGATTGGGTGCTTTCCAAATTTACCGACGAGGAGATTAAGGTTTTATCAAAAACCGTGGATAAAGTGCCGGATATGGTTCGGGAAATAATTGTAAACGGTGCCCAGAGTGCTATGAACCGTTATAATGGTTTTGGTCAATAAGTAAGGATTTGGTGATTGTTTTGTTTGATAAACTTCTGTCCGGAAAAAAAGAGTGGAAAGAACTTCAGACCGCTACAAAAAGCGGTCTTTTTCCGCTGTCTGTGACAGGACTGACAGAGCAGAGCAAGGCTCATATTACCGCCATGATTTGCGGCGAAACAAAGGCCTGCGGTATGGTGGTTTGTGACAGTGATTACAGTGCAAAGCAATTTTGCGAGGACATCAGCTTTTTTTCAGGCAAAGAGGCGATTTATTATCCCTCAAAAGAAATAGAATATTACCGTGTTGATGCCAAAAGCACGGAGCTTGAGGCACAGCGTCTTTCAGCTTTGGGTCGATTGGCAGAGGAAGGCGACGAGGCACTTTTGGTTTTGGGCATTGATGCTCTCCTTCAGTTTGCGGCAGATTTTTCTGCCTTTAAAAGCTCCATGATAACCCTTTCCGATGGTGGCAGTTTTGCCGTTTCCGAGCTTTTGGAAAAGCTGACAGAATTGGGATATGCAAGAGAAGATATGGTGGAATCAAAAGGGCAGTTCTCTGTTCGCGGCGGTATTGTAGACGTGTACCCGCCCGGTGCAGAAAACCCTTACCGAATTGAATTTTTCGGTGACGAAATTGATTCTATCCGTGAGTTTGACCCGATTATGCAGACCTCCGTACAAAAGCTTGCTTCTGTTCGGATTGAAGCGGCAAGAGAGATGGTTCAGACAGCGGAAAACCGCCCCTGCGTGGCAGATTATATTCCGGTGGAAGCACCGGTATTTTTTAATGAGCCGGAACGCATCAGAGAACGGGCAGAGGGATATTTATGGGATATTGGCGAAACGGTTTCCGCCCTGTTGGAAAAAGGAGTTATCGAAAAGGCAGAGGAGGCCTATATTCACGATTACGAAAAGGTTTTATCGATTCTTTTAAAGCACCCCTTTATCGGGCTTTTCACCCTGCCTCAATCCACAAGGGACTTTCACCCGAAGATGGCGGTCAACGTAACCACCCACGGGGTGAATATCTATTCCGGCCGTCGGGATTTATTGTATACAGATATTAAGGAATGGCTCTCTGTTGGCTATGCCGTCGTGTTAGCGGCGGGCAACGCCATGCAGGGCGAGGCACTGCTTCGGGAACTTTCTGAGCAGGGTTTTCCCGCCTTTTTATCACGCGACCCCGAGGAAGCAACTCAGGGACAGATTCTTATTTTAGAGGGTAGACTCAAAAAAGGCTTTTCTTACCCTGCCTGTGGCCTGTTGCTACTTTCCGACAGCGAAATTTTCGGCAGAGAGGCTCGACGGAGCCGCCGCAGAAAAGTGGCCAAGGGGAACAAGCTCAAAAGCTTTGACGATTTAGATATTGGGGATTATGTAGTTCATTCCACCCATGGTATCGGTCAGTATGTGGGCATGGATACCCTAACGGTGGACGGACATTATAAGGACTATTTAAAGATTCAGTATGCCGGAGAGGACTTTTTATATGTCCCCTGCGACCAGCTGGACCTTTTGCAGAAATACATCGGAAAAGAAGCCAGAGTCCGGCTTTCCAAAATGGGCGGTGCCGATTTTTCACGGCAAAAAGCCAAGGTAAAAAAATCAACCATGGAGCTTGCCCAGGGACTGATTCAGCTCTATGCTGCCCGGCAGGCTTCCCGTGGGTATGCCTTTTCGCCGGATACCACCTGGCAAAAGGAATTTGAAGATAGATTTCCCTATGAGGAAACGGAAGACCAGTTATCTGCCATAGCGGAAGTTAAGGCAGATATGGAATCTGACCAGCCCATGGACCGTCTCTTGTGCGGTGACGTTGGCTACGGCAAAACCGAAGTGGCTCTCCGTGCTGCCTTTAAAGCGGTGCAGGACTCAAAGCAGGTGGCATACCTTGCTCCTACAACGGTTTTGGCGTTGCAGCACTATAACACCTTTATCCGTCGCATGAAGGATTTTCCCATTCGTGTAGAGTTGATTTCAAGACTGGTCAGTGCCAAGGAACAGACGGCAATTTTAAAACGGCTCAAGACCGGGGAAACGGATATTGTCATCGGTACGCACAGACTTTTGGGGAAAGATATTGAGTTTCACAATCTGGGGCTTTTGGTGATTGATGAGGAGCAGCGTTTCGGTGTTCGCCATAAGGAACGGATTAAGGAAATGAAGAACAATGTAGACGTTTTAACCCTGTCTGCAACCCCCATTCCCAGAACGCTGCATATGTCCATGGTGAACATTAAGGACATGAGCTTGCTTTCCGAACCGCCTCAGGACAGATACCCGGTTTCGACCTATGTGGTGGAATATAACCCGGTGATTGTTTTAGATGCCATAAAAAAAGAACTGTCCCGGGGAGGACAGGTGTATTATCTTCATAACCAGACCCAGTCTATTTCTGCCTGCGTCCGCAGGCTTGCTCAGGAACTACCTGATGCAAGAATTCGCTTTGCTCACGGGCAGATGGACCCGGAGGAGCTGGAAGATGTTATGATGCTGATGCAACAGGGTGAGATTGATATTTTGGTTTGCACCACCATCATAGAAACGGGGCTGGATATTCAGAACGTTAATACTATGATTATAGAAGATGCTGACCGTTTAGGCCTTGCTCAGCTTTATCAGCTGCGAGGCCGCGTTGGCCGCAGTAACCGCCGTGCTTACTGCTATTTGACCTACCGTCGGGATAAGGCACTTCGGGAAGAAGCAGTTAAACGTCTTTCTGCTATTCGTGAATTTACGGAGTTTGGCTCCGGCTTTAAAATTGCTATGCGTGACCTGGAAATCCGTGGTGCCGGGAACCTTTTGGGTGCCGAGCAGCACGGGCACATGGAAACCGTTGGCTATGATATGTATTGCCGACTCTTAGAAGAATGCGTCAATGAGCTGCAGGGCAGACCGCCTCAGGAAGAAGACTGGGAGCCGCAGCTTGACTTTGAAGCCGATGCTTACATTCCGGCAACCTATATCAGAAGCCACCGCCTCCGCCTTGAGTTTTACAAAAAAATCGGTGCGGTAACGTCCGAGGCAGATAGCCGCGATGTGGCAGATGAAATGATTGACCGCTTCGGGGACTATCCGAACTGCGTAGAGAACCTGCTGATGGCCGCCCAAAGCAAAGCCTTAGCTAAAGAAACGGAAATTTCTCAGGTAACGGTGCGTGAGGGTAGCGTGCTTTGCTATTTTAAGGGCACCTTCCAGCCAGCGAAAATTGCCGAATTGATTGGGAAATATCAGGGCAGAATCCTGCTGTCGGCAGGGCAGAAACCGTACTTTTCCTATCGTATGCAGGAGGCAGACAAAAAGAATGTAGCGGCTTGTATTAAAAGTTTGTTACAAGCCTATAAGGACTTGCACGACGAAAAAAAATAGTGTATAATTATAAAGAGATATTTTGTCTTGTATTTTTCTTTCAAAAATAAATCTGCCATCTATGGCAGGAAAGGGAGTGTTAATCTTGAAAACAATGAAGAGATTGATTGTGCTGGCTTGCGTTTGCGTTTTAATGCTCAGCTTTGCCGGCTGTGGAAAAGTGGAAGTTTTCAGAGAAGTTGCTAAGGTTAATGACCGTGTTATCAGCAAGGAAGAATTTGTGTTCTATCTGGAAATGGTAAAACAGCAGATGCTGGCAGAAGCGAATGCACCGGATGTTGAAACCTTCTGGGATGGGGAAATTGACGGTGTAAAGGCAAGCGATGCTGCTAAAAACAAGGCTTTAGAGGAAATGCTTCGCGTTGAGGTTGCCTGCATTAAGGCAGAAGAAAAGGGCCTTGCACTGTCTGATGCACAGATTCAGTCAATCCGCAGTTCTATAAAAACAAATGACCGTCAGCAAAAGGAACAGATTAACCAGGTTAAGGAACTGACCGGTCTTTCTGATGACCAGCTGATTGAGTTGGAGAAAAAGAGTGCTTTAGCAAGCCTCTATGTAAATAGTTTAAGTGCTGAAGATCCGGCTCTGCTCTCACCGTCTGATGAAGAAGTTCAGGCAATGTATCAGCAGGAATTTGTTCATGTAAAGCATGTTCTGGTAAAAAATACAGAAGCAGACGGCTCTACCAGTGATGAAATTAAGGCAAAGAAAAAGGCAGTAGCTGACGATGTTCTTGCTAAGGCTAAAGCCGGTGCTAACTTTGATACTTTAGTGAAAGAATACGGCGAAGACCCCGGCATGACAGAAAAACCCGAAGGCTATACCTTTACAAAGGGTGCTATGGTTCCCGAGTTTGAGGCTGCATCCTATGCCCTGGCTGTTGGCGGTGTTTCGGAATTGGTTGAATCAAGCTATGGCTGGCACATTATTAAAAAATATGCTTTGCCTACCTCCGGCGAGGAATATGAAACAGCTATTGCTGCTATTAAGGAAGAACTGTCAGCTGATAAGTTCAATGCAATCTTAGATGGCTACAAAGCTGAAATGAACGTTAAAATTCATCAGAACGTAATAGACGGTATTGCCGTTAAAGAATTAAAATAAAAAAACTGTCTTGCTTTTGCAAGACAGTTTTTTTTATGTCTATTGCGTATTGTTATTCTTCATTTTTAGGGGTTGCTTTTTTCTGCATAATACCTGCAGCAAAAAAAACAACAGCAAAAATAAATGATAAAACACTCCAAATCAGTAGGTCTTTAAAACTGCCTACGTTAGCAATTCCTACAATTCCGCCAACTGCATAAAAGCAACCGGCGGTAATAGAAGCTCCAAAGCTTTTTCTGCCGGCAACGCCAACAATACCTGCTACGAGCATACATAATGCCAAAATAAAACCTGCAGTGCCGCTGACTTCGCCATTTCCAGCCAGGGTATTACCTACTCCTGCTGCACAGGATTGCAGAGCAATCACTAAAAACAGCACCATACTAACGATACCAATAACTAACTTAGCTGTTTTCATGTTTTTCACCTTACCATTCTAAAATAATTTTACAATCTGAGTCCAGGAAATAGTTATCATAGAATTCCAATTCTACATAATTTTCTGCTGAATCCAGTCCGTATGCCATTTGTCCGGTAGCTTTTCTGCCGGTTGAGATAGAATCAGGATATTCGACACTGACAGGATATGTATCCATAGCGTTATTGTCCTTATCATAGGCTTTAAAAATCATATCGCTGATATACAGATCATCTTCCTGAGACATATTTTCGTAGCTATATGAAATAATGATAACTCGTTCCGGTGTTTTATCGCTGAACTCATTTCGGTCAGCGGTTTCTGTAACACCTGTAATAATCAGTTTATAGTCTCCTTCATCTTTTTTGATGAGGATTTCGTCGCCGATTTTGTAACTTTTTTCTTCGACAGGCTTTGTTGTTCCACCAACACAAGCACATACGCTAAGAGCCAAACAGCATAATAAGACAAGCAATACAAAACGTTTCATTCTTTCACCCCCTTATATTTTTAGTTGTTTTAGTTATACTATATATAGCTATAACTTATATACAGTATAACATAAACCTCTATAAAAAACAAGTACAAATTATATAATTGTTTTTAAAGGGGTGTTACAATGAATAGAATTAAACAATTACGAGAAGAAATTGGTATGACTCAAGTAAGGCTTAGCATTGAGCTTGAGGTTGCTCAGGAAACAATCAGTGCCTATGAACATGGAAAGCATTATCCCAGTGTAGCATCGCTTATTAAAATGATGAAAATCTTTAATGTCAGTATAGATTATATTTTAGGTTTTTCAGAGGCACGTACTTCTGTTAGCCGGCTTACGGACAAAGAACATCAGTTGCTTAGCAGTTTTAGTCGACTTTCGGACATAAAAAAAGACCTTGCGATTGCTTATCTGCAAGGTCTGTTGGATGGTTCTGAGTAATAAAGTTTATACGGCCAGCGGTCTGTACTCTGATTTGAGTATCTCACAAGTACCGCGGCCGTTTGTTGTTTCGGTGAGTTTTTTCTGAAAGGCCTCCAGCAGGCTTGAACGGATACAAACGGTAACAGAAACGTCCTGACCGAAGTCGGAGTCTTCAGCTTTCAGATTTTCCTGTTCTAAGAGGTATTGTAAGCGGCCGTAAAGCTCGTAGCTTACCGTAATTTTTACAAGGGTGCAATCCGTCATGACGGAGATAATTCCGGCATCAACGCCGATTTTAGCGCCTTTAGAGTAAGCTCTGACCAAACCGCCGGCCCCCAGAAGCGTTCCGCCGAAATACCGGGTGACAACAACGCAGAGGTCGCACAGCTCCTCTTGTTTTAAAACCTCCATCATGGGAAGACCTGCTGTGCCGCCCGGCTCGCCGTCGTCAGAAAAACGGGCAATGTTGTTTTCCCGAATCACGTAGGCGTAGGTATTATGAGTAGCGTCGGAAAACTCCTTCCGCATCTCAGCAATAAAGGCAAGAGCCTGGGCCTCTGTGGTAACAGGCCGGACCGTTGCGATAAACCGTGATTTTTTTTCAACGTGTTCTGCCCGGGCAGGCTGTTTTATAGTTTTATAGTCTTTTTCCATGGGGTTACTCCTTATCCTTAAGGTAGGGCTTGAATCGGTTATATTCCTTTGCGTCCAGCAGCACCTCAACCAGCGTGCCGTCCGGCTCGTAGTCCTCGTTTAAAATCGGGTGATTTTCGTGAAGCTCGGAGAGCAGAGCTCCCTGTGTAAAGGGAATTTTTAAGGTAAATGCCTGTTTTTTGCCGGGGGCAACGTCTGCAATAGCATCAATTAAATCAGGCAGGCCGTAGCCCGTATGAGCACTGATGGAAACAGTTCTGGTTGCACCGGGAAGCGAAGCGGGCAGCTCTAAATCTTCAGGTTTTGCATCTGCCTTATTAAAGGCTAAAACCACCGGTTTATCACCGGCACCCAGCTCTGCTAAAATACCGCTGACAACCTGAATATGCTGCAGATACTCAGGGTTTGAACCGTCGGCAACGTGGACGATTACATCAGCTAAGGAAATTTCCTCTAAAGTAGATTTAAAAGCTTCAATTAAGTGGTGAGGGAGCTTGCGGATAAAGCCGACGGTATCAATCATCAAAATTTGTCTGCCGTCTTCTAAGCTAAAGCCACGAACGGTTGGGTCTAAGGTTGCAAAGAGCTTATCCTCAGCATATACCTCAGCTCCGGTTAATATATTTAATAAAGTAGACTTTCCGGCGTTGGTGTAGCCGGCTAAGGCCACGGTAATGGACTTATCACTCTTTCTGCCGGCACGGAGCAGTTCTCTGTGCTTGCGGACTTCAGAGAGAGCCTCCTGCAGATGATGAATCCTGCGGCGGATATGTCGACGGTCGGTTTCCAGCCGTGTTTCACCCGGCCCACGGGTACCAATGCCGGCACCTAAACGGGAGAGCTGTGTACCGATGCCCATAAGGCGAGGGAGCATATACCGAAGCTGTGCCAGCTCAACCTGAATTTTACCCTCGCTGGAATGAGCGTGGCGGGCAAAAATATCTAAAATCAGCATACTGCGGTCAATAACGCGTAGTCCTAAAATTTTCTCTAAGTTCTTAAGCTGAATAGGAGAAAGCTCGCTGTCAAAAATGACCAGCGTCGCCTCTAGGGACTGGCAGGCGGCAAGCAGTTCTTCCACTTTGCCCTCACCTAAATAGGTGGCGTTTTCCGGGCTGGGACGATTTTGAATTAAAACACCCACAGTTTCTGCTCCGGCGGTTTCCGCTAACCGGGCAAGCTCAGCAATGGATTCCTCGGTTGTATCCTTTAAGGGGTCGCCGCTGCCGGTATGCACACCGGCTAAAACGGCACGTTCCTGTTCTTGTTTTGTTTCAACTAAAACCATAAAAGCTCCTTTCAAACAGTCGCATTATAGTATACCGAAAACGGTTTCGGCAGCACTTTTTCCGGCAAGATACCCGGTGGAGAAAGCAATTTGCAGGTTGTAGCCGCCGGTGTAGGCATCAAGGTCAATAATCTCTCCGGCAAAAAACAGACCGGAGACCTTTTTTGATGCCATGGTTTTTGGCACAAGTTCTTTTGTGTTAACGCCACCGGCGGTGATAATCGCCTCGGCGATGGGGCGGGGACGCTTTACCGTCAGCGTCAGCCCCTTTAAAAGCTGCACCAGGCGGGTGCGTTCTTCTTTCGTAATTTCGTGAACCTTTTTCCGCGGGTCGATTCCTGAAAGTCGGACGACAACGGGAATCAGTTTCTTAGGCAATAGCTTATCTAAGCTGTTAATAAAATCCTTGTTGATTTCTTCGGAAAAGTCACGGAGAATCCGGCTGTCAAGCTGTTCAGGGGAGAGAGCCGGCTTTAAGTCAATAGAAATTTGGTAGCGGTTATGCTCGTAGTCACGCAGGTGAGCACTGGCAGACAAAACCAAGGGTCCTGATATGCCAAAATGGGTAAACAGAAGCTCGCCGTTTTCCCGATACAGGGTTTTGCCGGTTTTATCCTTGGCTACAAGGCTTACATTTTTTAAAGATAGCCCCATGGCGTCTTTAGGCCAGCTTTCAACGGTCTCTAAAGGCACTAAAGAGGCTTTTGGTTCTATTACAGAGTGACCGACTGCTTTGGCAAAACGGTAACCGTCTCCGTCGGAGCCGGTTTGGGGATAGCTGACACCACCCGTGGCAACAATTACAGTTTCTGCGGTAATTTTTTTGCCGTTTGCAAGCATAACGCCGCAAGCGTTGCCCTTTTCCGTTATAATCTCTTTAACCTTAGCACCCAGCTGAACGGTGCAGGTTGAAACGTAGTCAGAAAGAGCACGGATTACATCAGAGGATTTGTCGCTGACAGGGAACACCCTACCGCCCCGTTCTACCTTGGTTTCAACGCCCTTTTGCTGCAAAAGGGCACGCATATCTTCATTATTAAAGGTAGAAAAGGCACTGTACAAAAACCGACCGTCACCGGGAATCTGGCTCATAAATTCAGAAATCGGTGCGGCGTTTGTCACGTTGCACCGCCCTTTGCCGGTGATGAACAGTTTTTTTCCTAATTTATCATTTTTCTCTATGAGGCAAACCTTCGCACCATAGGCTGCGGCTGTGCCTGCCGCCATAAGTCCGGCGGCACCGCCGCCGATTACCAATACGTCAAAATCCATGGTCAATCACTCTTTTAACAGGTTTTTTCTTCTTTCTTTAGTATAACAGACGGGGCTTTTTTTATCAATATTAAGGAATTTAAAGAAAAACGGAGAAATCTAAAGAAAACAAAAGAGTAGGAGGTGTAATTTCAAAAATTGACGTCGCATAATATTTGCCAAAAAGTGAAATATTGAGTAATATATATCTTGTGTTAGCACTCAACACAAAAGAGTGCTAATAATTCGTTTACAATATCTTTTATATAATGCAAGGAGGACATACTATGAACATCAAACCGTTAGGCGACAGAGTCGTTATTAAAATGGTTGAAGCAGAAGAAACCACCAAAAGCGGCATCATTTTAACTGCTGCAGCACAGGAAAAGCCCCAGATGGCTGAAATCGTTGCAGTTGGCCCCGGCGGTGTAATCGACGGCAAGGAAGTTAAAATGGAGCTTAAGGTTGGCGATAAAGTTATCACCAGCAAGTATGCAGGTACTGAGATTAAGTTTGACGGCGTAGAGTACACCATCTTAAAGCAGAGCGATGTACTGGCTATCGTTGAGTAATTAAAGGAGGATTTTCATTATGGCAAAGGATATTAAATTCGGTGAAGAGGCTAGAAAAGCCTTAGAAGCCGGCGTAAACAAGCTGGCTGATACCGTTAAGGTTACACTCGGCCCCAAAGGCAGAAACGTTGTTTTAGACAAAAAATTCGGTGCTCCGCTCATCACCAATGACGGTGTTACCATTGCAAAAGACATTGAGCTTGAAGATCCCTTTGAAAACATGGGTGCTCAGCTTGTGAAAGAAGTTGCAACCAAGACAAACGATGTTGCAGGTGACGGTACTACTACCGCAACCGTACTGGCTCAGGCTTTAATCCGTGAAGGTTTAAAGAACGTTGCAGCAGGTGCTAACCCCATGATTATCAGAAAGGGTATTTCCGGTGCTGTTGACGCTGCAGTTGACTATATTGTAAAGTCCAGTGCTAAGGTTAACGGTAAAGACGATATTGCCCGTGTTGCTTCTATCTCTGCTGCTGACGAAAAGGTTGGCGAACTGATTGCTGAAGCAATGGATAAGGTTTCTAACGACGGCGTTATCACCGTTGAAGAATCCAAGACTGCTGAAACCTACTCCGAAGTTGTTGAAGGTATGCAGTTTGACAGAGGTTACATTTCTCCCTACATGGTAACCGATACCGAAAAGATGGAAGCTGTTTTAGACGATGCTTACATTTTAATTACCGATAAGAAAATCACCAATATTCAGGAAATCCTGCCGTGTTTAGAGCAGATTGTTCAGCAGGGCAAGAAGCTGGTTATCATTGCTGAAGATGTTGAAGGCGAAGCATTAGCTACCCTCTTAGTTAACAAACTCCGTGGAACCTTTACCTGTATCGCTGTAAAAGCTCCCGGCTTTGGCGACAGAAGAAAGGAAATGCTCAAAGACATCGCTATCTTAACCGGCGGTGAAGTTATCTCTGAAGAACTGGGTCTGGAACTGAAAGAAACCACCATCGACCAGCTGGGTACCGCTCGTCAGATTAAGATTTCTAAGGAAAACACCATCATTGTTGACGGTGCCGGTAATGTTGACGAAATCAAAGGCCGTATCATGCAGATTAAGGCTCAGATTGAAGAAACCACCTCTGACTTTGACAGAGAAAAGCTGCAAGAACGCTTAGCTAAGCTCTCCGGCGGTGTAGCTGTTATCAAGGTTGGTGCTGCAACTGAAACCGAAATGAAGGAAAAGAAGCTGCGTATTGAAGATGCTTTAGCTGCAACCCGTGCGGCTGTTGAAGAAGGCATCGTTGCAGGTGGCGGTACTTCCTACATCAACGCAATCAAGGCTGTTGAAGCTTATATTAAAACTCTGTCCGGCGACGAAAAGACCGGTGCTACCATCGTGCTGAAAGCTCTGGAAGAACCCGTTCGTCAGATTGTGTTCAATGCCGGTATGGAAGGCTCTGTTATCGTTGAAAAGTTAAAAGCAAGCGATGATAAGACCGGCTTTAATGCACTGACCGGAGAATATGTTGATATGTTAAAAGCTGGTATTGTTGACCCGACAAAGGTTACTCGTTCTGCTCTGCAGAATGCTTCCAGCATTGCATCTATGGTTCTGACCACTGAAAGCGTTGTTGCTTCTAAGCCCGAACCCGAACCGGCAATGCCCGCAGGTGGCGGTATGCCCGGCGGCATGGGTTTCTAAGATAGGCCAAATAAAAAACGGCACAGACCGCACAAAGCATACCATTATCATGATAATGGTTAGGCAAGCGTTTTACAAATTAAAAGTAATGAAGGAATTCGCTTTAGCGAATTCCTTTTTTATATGCTTTGTGCTTTGAATAAACTTCGCCTCTTGCTGTACCTGTGTACAGCGTCGGGACTCAGTTTATCCAATCTGCACCATTTTTTTGTTTGGCCGATATAAAAAACGGCACAGAAAAACAGCTCCTGTCATTGATAGGAGCTGTTTTTAATATTTGAATTTATGTACGGGCGGTGCTTTATTCCGCCCGAATTTAGTGTAACGGTTTATTCTCCGGTAACAATAACGCTGACCGGGCAGCCTTCTGCCGCTTCTTTTACTGCTGCCTCAAGGTGTTCGTCCGGCTGCGTGAATACCTCTGCTGTGCCGTCTTCTTGTTGACGAAATACATCCGGGCAGGTGCCGTAGCAAAGTCCGCAGGCAATGCAGCCCTCAATAATTGTAACGTTCATATTGTTTCCCCTTTTCACGCTATGATACCTCTATTTTTCCTCTTTTTCCTAAAAGTTATACGCAAGGAGGGGTGGAGTTTTTTGAAAAGGAAAATAATCTATTGACAAAATCAGGGCATCATAGTATAATAATTGATGGTTTCATGCGTACAATTTCATACTTGCTGGTGTGGCTCAGTCGGTAGAGCAGCTGATTCGTAATCAGCAGATCGTCGGTTCAAGTCCGATCACCAGCTCCAAAAAAGCACCCTTAAAAGGGTGCTTTTTTTGGCTTTCTCAGTAGGAAACTACTAAGTGGAGCAAAGTGTGCTTTGCTTTGAGGCACAACACCTTATTTTTTGTCCTTTACTATATAAAAACATTAAGATAGAGCAATATATGGGAATTCCTCTTTTAAAAAGAAATCTTTGTAGGCAATAAAATCAAAAAAATGTTTTACATTACCGAAAAGATCCTGTGGTTTATAGTAAATACTGAGTATCTGAGATACAAACCAAGGGACCTGTACAACATCAAAATCTTTTGATACGGGAGATGTATAAGCATGTCTTCTGCCTATTCCTATGCCGATGCCCGCCAGGATACTTTTTTTGTAAATGCTCAAGTCATCACAATAAAAGGCAACGTTCGGTGTTACGCCAACTCGGGCGAAAAACTGGTCAGAAGCACGGTGTACAGCACTCCCTTTAGCCGGATAAACAAAGGTCTTGTTATGGAGGTCAGAATAGTTAACTTTATCCTTTCCTAAAGGGTGCCCTTTGGGAACGAGTAAAATAAGTTCTGTTTCAGAAACATCATACTGATCATAATCATTGTAAATATCAGATTTTTCATCAATGACTAAATGATAGTTATGATAATCTTCTTCCGGGTGATTTAATGTTATGTTTATGTTCACCTCAGGATGACGTTTTTTATATTCAAATATACAATGAGTGATTTCGTTCGTCATAGCTCGAATCAAAATATTTATCTCGCGTCCGTCCTGTAAGGATTCGGATAGTAAGAGAGGAATACTGTCAATTTTCTCAATGGCGGGGGCAAGGATATTCAGAAGCTTTTGGCCGTTTTTGTTCAGGGCGATTTGATTGGGATAACGGTCAAACAATTGGCAATTGAGCTCTTTTTCAAGTCGCTTGATAGAGGATGCTACTGACGGCGTGGGAACCATATATTTTTGTGCGACCTTTGCAAAGCTTTCGTACTTTGCACTATCGCAAAAATAGTGTAACTGTAGTAATTCCATACCAACATCTCCATTTTCCTAACAATTATTTTCTTTATTATAACCAACATAAAAATAAATGTCAAGAACCGCTTTGTAACTAGTTATTCTTGAAAATTTTATAAAACTGTGTTTTAAAAAAGGTAAATTTTAAAGTTTATCTAAAGCACAATGTGAAAGAATCTTTTTTAAAAAAAGGCGAAATGTTATAATATAAATAGATGTACAATATATGCCATATGTATACTGGGGGGGCTTTATGAGTGAAGTTTAT
>JAFQWH010000032.1 GCA_017407515.1 Clostridia bacterium
AAATCGACATAGGGCGGCACGTGATAGTCTGCCAGGCTAATCGCATCATAAATTTCAGCACAAAATAAAATTACAAAAACAGCAAAAATACTCCAAAAGATTTTTTTACCCATATTAACTGCTCCTACACTTTCTTGATACCGTTATTATTGTACTAAAGCCGATTAAAAAAATCAAGCAATTAGAATAAATTTATAGTTTTTTCAAAGACTAAACACAAACGAAAAAACAGGGAGAAACGTTAAAATGAAACTAAATTGGATTAAGCGGACAGTAATTTGTTCTATTATCGCCGTTTTGTGTGTTGGTTTACTGTATCAGTATGTAAATTCAAAAAAAGATAACACAGCTAATGCCGTTTTGGTGATGGCATATTATAAAAACTAAATAGGAGAATTATATGACAAAACAAGAATATCAAGAATATATTAACAAAAAAACGCCCAATTCCACCCTTTTAAAAGACCTGATCCTTGCTTTTATTATCGGCGGCATTATCTGCTGTATCGGTCAACTCATTATAGACGGATTTAAGACATGGGGGCTTGATAAAGAAACGGCATCTTCTGCAACCTCTGTTGTTCTGGTGTTTTTAGGTGCCTTTTTAACCGGCATCGGAGTCTATGACAGAATTGCAAAGTTTGCCGGTGCCGGCACCGTTGTTCCCATTACCGGCTTTGCTAATTCCGTAGTCTCCCCTGCTATGGAATTTAAAAGCGAGGGTCTGGTGCTGGGGCTTGCAGCAAAAATGTTTATTATTGCCGGCCCGGTCATTGTGTACGGAATTTTATCCTCTGTTATAACAGGGCTTGTTTATTACATCATGTCTCTCTTTTAGTCTCTTTTTGACTCATACAAAACAACCCCTCCGGCATATACTGTTTGTATGAAGAAGTTTGAAAGGAACAATGACAAATTGGAACGTCATTTTTTTCTAACAACCACCGGCTGTCAGGGACGTGCCAGCTTTTTAGAAAGCGAAACCGGCAAATACCGTGACATTGTCCGGCTGTCCGGCTACCCGAGAACCCTTGCCGCCGCCTTAATTCGGGAATGTTATGCCGTTGCAAAGCAAGGACATCTGGAAATGAACATTATTCACAATTTTTTAGATAACTCTCCGGAGGGGATTTTCTTCCCGGGTCTGGGAACCGGCGTCATTAACCAGCCCTTGTATGAACCTCGTTTTGACCTTGCTTCTCTTTTTGATGATGAAGCTCTTGGACTTTGCGAAAAACAGTTGGATAAAGCCACCGAGTCCTTCAAGCAGGCAAAAAATATTCACGATGACTGGGAGAAAATTTACATTGGAGCAACGGATTATAACGCATTAAACCGCCTGAGCAATGATACAATTTTAGCACTACTTGATGATAAAAAAACAGATTATCACGGGGTTATGTTCGACCGCTTCTTCGGTGCTGCTACCATCAACGGTTCTATGGACTATATTGATATTATCACCGAAGGTACAAAACGATACTTTATTAAAGGTCGACCCGGAACCGGTAAGTCCACCTTTTTAAAGAAGCTGGCACAAACCGCTTTTGATAACGGTTTCCACGTAGAACGCTACCATTGTGCCTTTGATCCGAACAGTTTGGATATGGTCATCGTCCGTGAACTGGACCTTTGTTTCTTTGATTCCACCGCACCCCATGAATACTTTCCCTCAAAGGATACCGATGAAATTATTGATTTTTATGCAGCCTCGGTGCAGCCTGATACTGACGAAAAATTTGCCGCTGAACTTAAAGAGTTGTCTCTGGCATACAAAAAGAATATTGGCGAGGCAATAAAGCACCTGATTGCCGCTAACGAAGCCTGTAAAAAAGCAGAGGAAGCATACGCAAAACAAGTTTGCAACGATAAAGTTATGGAAATCAGAAAAACGGTGCTGCAAAGAATTTTTCCGTAAAAACACGAAAAAAGGGAGAACAGTTTGTTCTCCCTTTTTTCATATAAATTAAAAATTTTACTCTAATCCATACGCCCGATAAATCTTCATTCTCTCTTTAATATCGGGGTATTTTTCCTTGGTTTCTTTTGAGAACATACCCAAGGATAAATTCTCTGTTGCCTTGGTTTCGTGGCCGATTAAGGCATAGGTTGCGTCAATTAAATGGCTGAATTTGGGGTCCTGCAGTTTTTCACAGTAAAAGCTCTGGCGAGGGCTGTTAATGTCTTCACCGCTAATCTGGAACAGGTTGTACTGATCGCAAAGTGCCATAACCCTGTCAAGCTGTTCTACCGTGTTACGGGACGGCATATAGGTCACTGCATCAAAGCCTAACTCACTGATGGTCTCAAACAAAAGATCCAGATAATCGTCCTCAAATTTCTGTGCCTTTTTATCTCCGGTAACACTCTGACCAACATCGCCCAAGTAAGCATAAGCGGAAATCGCACCAATTTCCTTTGAAAAAGCAATAATATCGTGGATTTTCGGACATTCATCAGTAGCATCAACATAAATTTTACCAATCATATCGCTCTTTAGAACGCCTAACAGGTCGTAAGCATAATGAGGGTTGATTTCGTCCAGTAAAAATTCTTCAATTTTCGGAGAAATAGAAATTCCCATGGTATTTTTCAAGAAGTTAATGCAGCCGATGCCTTTGCCGAAAACAGAAATAATTTTAAGTGCCAGGGCATACAGCAGATGACGTTCTGTTACAGAGCCACCCACAGCGTTCTGAGAAAGCGGCAGAACGTCCGCATCAAAATCCAGGGTTAAGCCATAGCAGGAAAGCAGCTTGTTGCTGTTTTCAATCATCTTTCTGTTTCTGCGGTTTCTCGCCTCAACAAAGGGTTTAAAATATGCCTCCAGTTTATCAATCTGAGAATGCGGCACGCCATGGAGAGCCATGTAGATAATGCCGTTCTGGTCAGGGTTGTTAATCCGTCTGCCGGCAAGAGGCGTATCCTCCATATTCGCACGGCACTCAGCACCAATAGTGGTTTTTAAACCTAAAATATTGCCGGCTTCTAAAAATTCTCTGGCACCGCTGATAGAATCATGGTCCATAATACCGGCTGTGGAAAGACCTGCCATGTACGCCTTAGTCACCGCCATTGTCGGTGAATAGGGTGAAAAAGAATAGGTTGTGTGAATGTGGTTATTAACCTCGTTCTTTTTTTCTTCAGGCTCTACTGCCCCACTTTTTTTCAGTTCGGCAAGTGCTGCCAGTCGCAGGTTTTTATCATTATCGTTTAAGGTTTCAAAATTGTTTAACATGGTTACACCTCGCAAGAATTTTTATTAGTACAGCGTATTTATAGGCTGTTAATATCCTTTTTCTTTTCAACAAA
>JAFQWH010000033.1 GCA_017407515.1 Clostridia bacterium
AAAAAGTGGACTGAAGAAAATGAAAATTACCGTGACCATGTTTTGGCGTGTTGCAGCTATAGCGAGGAAGAAATGGTAAAGCGTTCGCCTGTCAGCCATATAGACAGCATTGCTAAGGCAAATCTAAAGCTGTTTCACGGTAAATTTGACCCGGTTGTGCCGGTGAGTCACAGCACCGAGTTTTACCGCAGGCTGACAGAGAAATATCCGGATGCAAGAGTGTTTTTAGATGTTTTTGACGGCGGTCACGAAATTGATATGGAAGCGGCTATGTATTGGCTTTTATCACAGTATAAACAGTATGAAAAAACAGCTGTTACGGGGTAAGTTATTTTTGGAGGTTTTACATGGCAAGAACTAAGGATATGACGGTGGGAAATCCTGCAAAGCTGATTATCACCTTTGCGATTCCGTTGATTATCACCAATTTAGGACAGCATTTTTATATGATGGTCGATGCCGCCATTGTGGGGCGGGGCGTTGGTGTTCAGGCTTTGGCGGCTGTTGGGTCTGCTGACTGGACCTATTGGCTGATTCTTTGGTCCGTAACCGCATTGGCACAAGGCTTTTCCATTTTTATTTCGCAGTCTTTTGGCGAGCAAAACTATCAGAAAATGAACAAGACGATTGCGATGTCAACTCTTTTGTGTGCCGTGGTTGGGTTCGTTTTGACCGTTGTTGGGATATTTGCAACAAAACCGGTTTTGGAGCTTTTAGATACACCGGCGGATATTATAGGCGATGCTACGGTGTATCTTACGACCATGATTGCAGGGTGTCTGATTGTTACAGCTTATAACATGGCGGCGTCCATTTTGCGTGCCCTCGGGGACGGACGTTCTCCTTTGGTTGGCGTTGTGATTGCGGCGGTTTTAAACATTGGGCTGGACCTTTTGTTTGTTATGGCGTTTCATTGGGGTGTTTTCGGAGCGGCCTTTGCCTCAGTTATGGCTCAGGGGATTGCTTTTATTTATTGTTTTTTACAAATTAAAAAGATTGCCTGTGTTCACATAGAAAAAAGTGACTGGAAACCGGATTTTGCCATGATTAAAAAAATGCTGTTATTTGCCACGCCTTTAACAGGGCAGAGCATTTTTATAGCGTTATCCGGCATTATTTTGCAGGCAACTATTAACGCTCAGGGCAGTAATTTTGTGGCAGGATATACAGCTCTTAATAAAATGTACGGTCTTTTGGAAAGTAGTGCGATTTCCCTGGGTGCCTCTTTTTCCACCTTTTTTGCTCAGAATTACGGGGCAGGGGAAAAGCAAAGGGTTCTTCAGGGCGTTCGGTCCGGTATTATTCTTTCAGCCGGCTTATCCCTTGTGGTTATGGCGGCAATGTTGCTTTTCGGAAAAAATATTTTGACAATGTTCTTGGACGTTTCCAAGGAAGGCGGAGCGGAAGCTATGGCTGTGGCATGGCGGTATTTAAAAATCATGAGCTATTGGATGGTTATTTTATACGTTATTTATGTATACCGCAATGTCCTTCCGGCGATGGGGATTTCTATCTGGTCCATGATTGGCGGCATTGCAGAGGGCCTTGTTCGTGTGGGGATGGGTATATTTTTGGTGCCACTTTGGGGGCAAGAGGTGTTTTACTATATTGAGCCTTTTTCCTGGTTGGCAGCGTTCCTGCTCGTGATTATTCCTTATTATTGTTGCAGAAAAAAATATTTATTATGAAAAATGGGTATGCCCTAGGGCATACCCTTTTTATAGCAAAGATACAATTTTAACCCCGGTTGTCAGGAAAAAGCAGAGAAGCATACCGACAGCCGTCGGAAGAAAAAAAGCAAGAGCCGTCCAGCCCCAGTTGCCGGTTTCTTTTTTTATGCTGATTAAGGTAGTGGAGCAAGGCCAGTGCATAAGAGAAAAAATCATAGTGCAAGCGGCGGTGAGCCAGGTCCAGCCGTTAGCCAGCAAGAGCTCCTTTAAAGCAACCAGGTTGTTAAATTCCGTTAACGTACTTTCTGACATATATGCCATAATAGCAATAGGCATTACAATTTCGTTTGCGGGAAACCCCAGAATAAACGCCATCAGCAAAACACCGTCCAGACCCAGGAGCCTTGCAAAAGGGTCTAAAAAAGCTGAGCAGTGGGACAAAAGCGTAGTGCCTCCTAATGTGATGTTTGCCATACAGTAAATGATGAGACCGGCAGGGGCGGCAACGGAAATCGCACGGCCTAACACAAACAGAGTCCGGTCAAAAACAGAGCGAATGAGCACTTTTCCCACCTGAGGGCGGCGATAGGGGGGTAGTTCCAGGGTAAAGGAGGAGGGGATACCTTTTAAAACTGTATCGGATAAAATCCTTGAGGCAAGAAGCGTCATGAAAATCCCCAAAAGAATCAGTCCTGTGAGCAGAATCGCCGAGGTGACGGTGGATACGATGCCCGTTGTTCCTGCGACGAAGAACATGGTAATAATGGAAATCAGGGTTGGGAAACGACCGTTACAGGGCACAAAGTTGTTGGTCAAAATAGCAATCAGCCGTTCTCGGGGAGAATCAATAATCCGACAACCGATGACACCGGCGGCGTTACAGCCAAAGCCCATACACATAGTAAGAGCTTGCTTGCCGCAGGCACGGCAACGCTTAAAGGCGTGGTCTAAATTAAACGCCACCCGGGGCAGGTACCCTAAGTCCTCCAGCAAGGTAAATAGCGGGAAAAAGATTGCCATTGGCGGCAGCATGACCGCAACAACCCAGGCAAGAACCCGGTAAACCCCAAAAACAAGTGCACCGTGAAGCCAGGACGGCATATGGACGCTTGTGCAGAGGGCTGACAACGGTTCTTCCAAGCCAAACAGCAGATTCGAAAGCAGGGCGGAGGGGTAATTGGCACCGGAGATGGTGAGCCACAAAATGCATAGGAGCATACAAAGCATAACGGGAATACCGGTCCATTTACTTGTAAGCAGGCGGTCAGTTCGGAGCTGGCGGCGGTCGTGGAGGGTGTCGGTTTGGCGTATTGCCGCTTGGCTAATAGTTTCGGCGTGCCGGTACAGGTCGCAGACTAAGGCATCGCGAAAAGAAACGGTGTCATAGCCTTTGGCTGAAAGAAATGCCTTTGCAGATTTTACAGCCTCAGCAACTGCCGGAATTTCCAAAACAGAACAGCCGAGATAGCTGTCCAGCGATCTTAGAAATGATTCTTCGTGGTCAAGTAATTTGAGTGCCAGCCAGCGTGATGGCAGCTTATCTGTCACAGACTGAACTGCTGGCTCTATCATGGCAACTGCACTTTCAATTTCCGATCGGTACTGAGTCAGTTTCGGCGTTTTTCCGGAAAGGTTTTGTGTTGTGCGACGAATTTCTGCCGTAAGTGTAGAGAGTCCCTTTTTTTTGCCGGCACTGGTGGGCACAACGGGAACGCCCAAGATTTCGGAAATCTTTTTGCAGTTTACGGTTATATGCTTTCTCTTGGCTTCGTCCATTAAATTTACGCAGACAATAACGCGGTCGGAAATTTCAAGAGTTTGCAGGACTAAGTTTAAATTTCGGGCAAGGCAGGTGGCATCGCAGACGATGACGATAGCATCAATGTTTGCAAAGCACAAAAAATCTCGTGCGATTTCTTCTTCAGCAGAGTGGGAAACCAGAGAATATGTACCGGGAATGTCAACTAAGGCGTAGTTTTCGTTCTTATAGTGATAGATGCCTTGGGCACTGCCAACAGTTTTACCCGGCCAGTTGCCCGTGTGTTGATGCATACCGGTCAAGGCGTTGAACACCGTGCTTTTTCCTACGTTCGGGTTTCCAGCAAGAGCAATCACCTTATCATTTGGTGTAAGCTTTTTAATATCCAGTTCTGTGACGCTATGGCCGGTTGACTGTTTTGTTAATCCCATAATAAACCTCCTAATTATCCCTGCAGTCCACTTCGATTTGTTTTGCATCTTCAGAACGCAAAGCAATGACGGCATCCCGAATTAAATAGGCACGGGGGTCACCGGCAGGACTTTGATATAAACAAGAAACAGGGGTATTTTGTGTGAAACCTATATCAAGCAGTCGGCGGCGGATTGCTCCTTCTGCATGTAACCTCTGGACGTAGGCTGTGGCACCTACGGGAAGTTTTGACAAATTAAAATATGACATAATTTTACCTCGCTAAAAGTTCTGTTATTTCATAGTATGCAAAGTATAAGAGCTGGGTGCAGTGTTTTAAAACAGAGTTTTTTTGAAAAAACTTTTTAGGTTTTCCTGTCGAATCGGACAAAAAAATCGTCGTATTTTATTGTTTCAAAACGAAACCCCATGGGTTAGTATTGTTTCTGTCGGAAATTGCGATTTTTAATGCTGGATTTTTTGCTTACTATACTATATAATGTATATTGTGTGAGAGAAACAAACTAAATCTAGAAAGGGGATTTACCAGACAATGCGGAAATTAGTTAAAACAGTACAAGTAGCAACAGACGATTTCGGGGAGGAAACCTTTTTCCTGGACTACTACATCTTGGAAAAAGAGGTTACGGTAGAAGGGCAATGCGTCAGCCGATTTGGCCTGGAAATTTACAAGCGTGCGAAAAAGCAGGACGGCTCGGCATATGCTGAGTATCGCAAGGTGTTTGATGTGTTTCAGACAGAAGCCGAAGCACAGGAAGTTTTGCATTTGTTGGCACGAAACACGGTTACGCCGATTTCCATGAAAGAAATTTTAGAAGATTTGTTAGGTTGTTCCGATTTTGCCGGAGAAGTTTCACTTGTGGAAGCGGTTTAAAAGCAAAAAAGATGGCAGTAAAATTTTACTGCCATCTTTTTATTTGGATAAAAATTGCATTGCCGGCACATACTGAAATTACAGAAAGGAGCGATTATATGTTTAAACATGAAAAGCATTTTATGGAGCCTGTTGAGGTAGAAAAGGCAAACCCGCAGTATGCGGCCTTGCTTCAAGAACAGTTGGGCGGTGCTAACGGAGAGCTGAAAGCGGCAATGCAGTATATGTCTCAAAGTTTTCGCATTAAAGACCCGGAAATCAAGGATTTATTTTTAGATATTGCAGCAGAAGAACTGGGGCATATGGAAATGGTAGCACAGACTATCAATTTGCTCAACGGGCATGATGTTGATGCGGCAAAAGTGCCCGCAGGAGAAATTCAAACCCATGTGCTTATGGGTTTAAATCCGGGCTTGGTTAATGCCTCCGGCTATTCCTGGACGGGAGATTATGTCAGTGTGACCGGTGACCTTTGTGCAGATTTACTTTCAAACATTGCCTCGGAACAGCGTGCTAAGGTTGTGTATGAATATCTGTATCGGCAAATTGATGATAAAAAAGTCAGAAAGACTATTGATTTTCTGTTAAACAGAGAAGAGGCTCATAACGCTATGTTCCGTGAGGCGTTCAATAAAGTTCAGGAGACAGGTTCAAACCGTGACTTTGGGACCACGAAAGCGGCGAGAATGTATATTAACTTGTCAGAACCTTCCGGCGGCAGTCAGTTTGATAACGTAGAGATTAAGCACCCCTCATTCCACTAATCTGCTATTATAAAAACAGCCACCCATATGGGTGGCTGTTTTTATCGGTGCTGTTTTATCACAGCATTTTGACTTAGCTTATGGGGCTGCGATAAAATAGTGCAGAATGGACAAACTGAGTTCCGACGCTGTACGTGTGTACAGCGAGAGGTGAAGTTTGTTCATAGCACAAAGCAATAAAAAAGGAATTCGGTATACGAATTCCTTCAATATTTTTACTAGCTATTAAAGATAAACTAAAACCGCTTACTATTATAAGGTGCTTTGTGCGGTCAGTGCTGTTTTATCACAGCCCATTATAATAATGTCATTTGTTCGCCGGGTGCATCTTCCGGTTTTAAGTAGGCACCGCGGGCGGGAATGTTCCGTGTTCTGTAATAATCCAGGTCGGTAAAGGTGACTTCGTCTAAGGTGCTGATTTTTGCTAAAATACTGCCCTTTTTCGGAGTCAAAACCTGAACGCCCTGGGTACTTCTGGTGGACTTAACGGGAATCTTTGCGGTATCAAAGATTAAGACCTTGTTAATATCACTCATGGCAACCAGCTCAGTATCCTGCATGAGGAAACGAATGTCAGCCAGGGGTGCCTTTTCATAGTATGCATTTGCCAGCTTTTTACGGTTGGTTTTGGTTTCGTAGCTTAAAAGGGGTACTTTGGCGATTTTTCCGTTTTCAAAGGCAAAGAGCATAAAGCCTTCGTATTTTTCGGTAATCGCCATATAGAGAATCTTTTCATCGGCTTCCATGCCCAAAACATTAGGCAGGTATTCACCTAAAGCACTTGCTTTAACATCCGGCAGGTCGTATACCTTCAGCTTATAGCAGTTTTGCTTGTTCGAGAACAGAAGCAGCTCATCTTTATTGGAGCCCTCCCATTCGCACATCATGCGGTCGTCTTCCTTAAGCTTTTGCTCAGCACTGGCACGGAGAGAAACCAAGGTGATTTTCTTAATGTAGTTCTGTTCAGTTAAGAACACCTTAACGTTATAATCTTCAATAAAGGTTTCAACCTCAGGCAGAACAGCATCTTCGCCCTGGATAATTTCTGTGCGGCGGTCTTTGCCGTATTTTTTCATCAGACCAGTCAGCTCTGCGATGATAATTTTCTTCATGGCAAGGTTGCTTGCAAGAGTCTTTTGAATATCGGCAATTTCGCCTTTTAACTGGTCAATGTCCTCTAAGCGTTTTAAAATATATTCCTTATTTAAGTGACGCAGTTTAATTTCTGCTATGAATTCAGCCTGAATCTGGTCAATCAGAAAGCCTTTCATCAAGTTGGGAACAACCTGGCTTTCAGCTTCGGTTTCACGAATGATTTTAACGGCTTTGTCAATATCCAACAGAATTTTTTCAAGACCGAGGAGCAAATGGAGTCTGTGGGACTTTTTATCCAGGTCAAACTCCAGCCGGCGTTTGATGCAACCTAAACGGAAAGCAGTCCATTCCTTTAATACTTCACGAATACCCATAACCTTGGGCTTGCCGTCAATCAAAATGTTAAAGTTACAGCTAAAGGAATCCTCTAGGGGAGTCTGGCGGAACAGGCGGAGCATCAGCTTGTCCGGGTCGGTGCCGCGTTTTAAATCTAAGGTCAGCTTTAAGCCGGATAAATCCGTCTCGTCTCGCAGGTCGGAAATCTCTTTAATCTTTCCGGCTTTAACCAGCTCAATGATTTTATCCATAATAGCTTCCACCGTAGTGGTGTAGGGGATTTCGTAAATCTCAATACAATTATTCTTTTTGTCGTAGCGGTATTTAGAACGAACCTTAAAGCTGCCGCGGCCGGTTTTGTAAATATCCTCAAGCTCGGAGGCGTTATAAATTAACTGACCGCCGGTGGAAAAGTCAGGAGCGATTAAGGTTTCAGAAAGGTTACATTCAGAATCCTTTAAATAGGCAATAGTGGTCTGGCAAACTTCATTTAAATTAAAGGAACAGATGTTAGATGCCATGCCGACGGCAATACCCTGGTTCGGGTTAACCAAAATATTCGGAAAAGCTGTGGGGAGCAGGGTGGGCTCTTTTAGCTCACCATCATAGTTATCCACAAAATCAACGGTATTTTTATCAATATCGCCGAAAATATCATTACAGATGGGGTCCAGGCGAGCCTCGGTATAACGAGGTGCAGCAAAAGCCATATCACGGGATTCCTGCTTACCGAAGTTACCCTTAGAATCAACAAACGGGTGGAGCAGAGCACCGTTACCACGGGTTAGACGCACCATGGTTTCATAAATTGCCATATCACCGTGGGGGTTCAGTTTCATGGTTTGTCCCACAATGTTAGAAGATTTTGTACGGGGTGCCGTTAACAGATTCATTTTATACATAGTGTAAAGAAGCTTTCTGTGTGCCGGCTTGAATCCGTCAATCTCCGGAATGGCACGAGATATAATAACACTCATGGCATAGGGCATATAGTTTGTCTCCAGTGCCTGGGTTATATTTTGTTCAATGTAATTTTCCTGATTCATGGTTGTCTCCTTTATATATAATAGGATAAAACTCTTATTGTAGTGAAACACAACAAGGTTCTCCGAAAAACTCGGACTTTTAGTTCGTTAGTTTTTCGTGAGGTTCTTATTTTTCGTTTGTAATGTCCTGCACAATGCGTGATGCCATCAAAAGACCGGCGGCAGGAGGGACAAAAGAAACACTACCGGGTGTCTGCCTTTTTCCGGGGTTGTTTTCTTCGCCCTTTTCCAAGGGCTTACGGGGTGTTTCTTTAGAATATACAACAGTGACATCGGTTATGCCTCGTTTTTTTAGTTCTGTACGCATAACACGGCACAGTGGACACACGGATGTGTTGTGTAAATTTTCAATTTCTAAAAGCTCCGGGTGAAGTTTATTCCCGGTGCCCATAGAACTGATAACGGGAACACCCAAAGCCTTGGCTTTTACAATAATATCAATTTTAGCAGTTACCGTATCAATAGCATCGGCAATGTAGTCGTAGTCTTTTGTAATAATCTCTTCCGTATCGGGGAGATAAAACAGGTTATGTACCGTAACATTGCAATTCGGGTTGATTGCGTGAATCCGTTTTTTCATTGCTTCGGTCTTTGCCATGCCAACAGTCTCGTCGGTGGCAATAATTTGCCGGTTTATATTAGAAACAGAAACCGTGTCGTTATCAACCAACGTAATGGAGCCGACGCCTGAACGAGCCAGAGCCTCAGCCAGGGTACCGCCGACGCCGCCAATGCCGAAGAGCAGGACGCGGGCATTCTGAAGTTTTTCCATAGCCGCTTCTCCTAATAATATAGAAGAACGCTGAAATCGTTCGTTCAAAAATGCCACCGCCTTCCCGTAAAATAACTGTTTCTTCCTTGGTATTTTCTCACTATTTCTTATTTTACCTTTCTTTTTTGCTTTTGTCAAATTGAATTTTGAAAACTTAGAAAAATATTGATTTTGATAAGAAAAACAGAGAAAAAATGAGCAAAAAAAGAATAAATTAAAATAAATACTAAATTTTGGCCGTTTTTCGGCTTGCAAATTGTGTCGATTGGTCGTATAATAAACAAGTCGCCTCTGAGGCGGGCAACCAAATCAGAAGCACACCGAACCTTGAAAATTAAACAGAGCAGGCTCTAAATAAATTCATTTGAGTAATTTTGGATATAATCCAACGAACAAGTCAGTATTGACTGGCTAGGAGATTATATGTCCTATATGGACTTATGATACAAACTTATAGAGAGTTTGATCCTGGCT
>JAFQWH010000034.1 GCA_017407515.1 Clostridia bacterium
ATATAATCAAGAAAAATATGCTTATTTAGGTGCAAACGGAGGAAATTATGGATATTCAATATGAAAAACAGATTGGTGAAAATATCAGAAACATCCGAACAGAAAAGCGCTTAACTCAGGAACAGTTGGCCGCAAAACTGCAAGTATCGGGCTGCGATATCACAAGAAGTGCTCTTGCTAAAATTGAGGTCGGTCAGCGGCATTTATATCCTGATGAAATCAAAGCCTTAAAAGAGGTTTTGCATGTTGCCTACGAGGATATCTTCGCATAAAAACATATAAAACCCGCCAAACTATCTTCGAGGTGGTTTTATGTGTACAGCAATCAGTTTCCGGATGGGGGAGCATTATTTTGGCAGGACCCTGGATTTAGACAAGGGCTTTGGGGAACAGGTGGTGATTACGCCGCGCTGTTTCCCTTTTCTTTTTCGGAAAATGGGTAGGACGGATAAGCATTTTGCCATCATCGGCATGGCGGCGGTGGTGGAGGGGTATCCTTTGTATTACGAGGGCACCAACGAGGCAGGGCTATCTGTTGCCGGGCTCAATTTCCCGGGCAACGCCTGCTATTTCCCCTTTTGTGAGGAGAAGGATAATGTAACGCCCTATGAGCTCATCCCCTGGCTTTTGGGGCAATGTAAGACGGTACCCCAGGCGGAGGCTTTGCTTCGGAAGACGAGCCTTTTGGATGAGTCTTTTCGGGCGGATTATCCCTTAACGCCACTACATTGGTTGGTGTCTGACAGAGTGGGTTCAATTGTGGTGGAAAGCACCAAAGACGGACTTTTTATCTATGACAATCCCCTTGGGGTAATGACCAACAATCCGCCTTTTACAGAGCAGGTTTCTGCTTTGAGCAGGTATGCAAATCTGAGTTGTGAAAATCCTACAAATAGCTTTTTGGAAAAGTTCAGCATCCGCCCCTATTCCAACGGCCTTGGTGCCATTGGTCTGCCGGGGGACTGGAGCTCGTCCTCCCGCTTTGCTCGGACGGTGTTTGCCAAAGAGCATTCCGTTTGCGGGGACAGTGAGGCAGAATGTGTCAGCCAGTTTTTCCACGTTATGGGCTCTGTTCAGGTGAGCCGGGGTGCTGTCAGGATGGACAACGGAAATTTCGATATGAGCCTATATACCTCCTGCTGTAATACGGACAAGGGCATTTATTACTATAAAACCTACGAAAATCAAAGCATTTCTGCGGTCAGGCTCTTTGCAGAAAATTTAGACAGAGAAAAGCTCAAAACCTTTCCTTTGCAGAATGAACTTTCCATAACGTATCAAAATTAAAAGGCTATCCTTTCGGATAGCCTTTTTTATATGGTTTAGTTGTTTTTGTAAATGTAAACCGGTTCAGGTGTTAAGGTAATGGTTGCGCCGTTATTGATGATGCCCTTGTGATTACCGTACATATCATAAACGGTTAACGTATTGGCACCAGAGATGCTTACGGTTGTGGTGAGTGCAGAAGCGTTATCACCGCGCCACGCCATAATGGTATCACCATATTTTGCTGCCTTGAAAGTCACCTTGTAGCCGCAGGCTCTGCGGTCGCCGGTACCCACGATGGTGGGAGCGGAAGCGGCTACACCATTTGTAAAGTGACCGTAGGCTGCCATAGTGATGTAGGCAGGGGATGCAGAGAAGGGAGTACGGCTATCGTGAGAATTGATGATACCGTGGTTATTCTGCATACCGAAGTAGTCTAAGTTGTTATCGGTAAAGGCATAGTTGAAAATCTTATCGGTTTCGTAGGTATACAGTGCAAACATACGGGGCAGCCATTTTGCAACCTGAATATCTGTAGCAGGAACCTGAACGCTACGTGAACCGTATTTTTCGCTGACAGATGCCCAACCGGTTTCGGTCTGCCATATGCGTCTGTTGTCGCCGGTGGTCCAGTTGGTGTAAGCCTGCTGCAGACCCTTCCAGGGACTGATGTTTCTCCAGGAGGTACCATCGCCGTTGGAAACCTGAGTATCAAAGTAGGCTTCCGGTCCGGTGCCGTATTCGTACTGGTGGTAAGCAATGACATTGCCCTTCATACCGGAATCGATACAAGCATCAATCCATTCATCCTCAAAACGTCCCACTTCACCGGATACGATAACTGCATTGGCATTCTTCGCCTTGATGGCATCGTATGCTGCGTTGTGGATGGGTACATAGTACTGATAGGTGGGATGATAATGCTGAGAGTTTGCGTAGTGGTCGTAAGGATGCTTGGTGTTATGGGGACCGTGGTTGTTGAACTCATTACCGATGGAGAAATATTTGTTATACTGTCCAAGGCCTTCGTTGCTGGCAACAAAGGCTGCCATATTGGCATAGGCGGTACGCTGTTTTTCGGTCTTTAACCAGGGATATGAGTACCAGGTTCCGTCTACATTGTACCAGTCATCGGTGCCGTCGTCATCCTGATATACGCCGTTGACGTATTTACCGTTGTCAATCAAATAGCCGGAGTGATTTATGGCGATGATTTCCAGTAATTCCAGACCCTGAGAATCTGCATACTGGTTTCCGTACAGAATGTTTTCAGGTATGGAGTACTGGCCGGAATAGGGTACGGGCTCGATTTCAGGCCAGCTGACTTTGGTACGGAGCATACCGAAGCCGGCGTTCTTTGCCAGGTCGGTAATGGCTTTAATATCATTTTTAGAGTAAACGTTCCAGTCAAAGTGTACGTTGGTACCTCTGCGGTAGCTGACGTTGTCTGCTTTATAGGCATAAGCAAAGTCAACAGTCTTTGTCTGGGAAATGCCGTCTGCGCCGGTAACAGAGATGTCCATGGTGTAAACACCCATCTTGTTCTTCATCTCGTTGTAAGTGAAGCTTACTCTGTCAAAACCGCCGGAGAAGGTCTGAGTTTTGGTGATTACGGTTGCGCCGTTATAGTCCTTTACGGTGTAAACGGCAGTACCGCTTGTGTATGCGCCGGAAGGATCATAATAGTCAATGTCAAAGGACGGGTGATCGCTGTAGAAGAAGGTGTTACCCGGTGCCTTGTCAGGATTGGTGGGCGCCACGGTAATGTCAAAGGGAGCGATCGTATCTTCTAATACTTCAACCTGAACATCCCAGAGGTATGCAGGAGCATCAGAGGTTCCCATAAAGGAATGCTCGTCGGTTCTGAACTCAGCATCGCTGGAGATGATGAAGAAGTCTGCCTTGACATCGCCCTTCTTGGTGGAGCAGTCGTTGGCAAAGCTTGCATCATATAAATAGAAGGTCTTGGTTTTGTAGGTTTCTGTACCCAGTAAGGGGAAGTAGTAAGAATGGGGCTTGCCGTCAGTTCCCTGATAGAGGAAGGCAAAACCGGCGGAATCTTTACCACTCTTGGTATCCCAGTAACCGATTCTTGCCTTAACAACGGCTTTCTCTGACAGGCCGTTCATCATAGCGTCGTTGATGTCACCCTTGATATAGGCAGTTTTGCCGCCAGTAGGTATTAAGGGATAGTAGGGGTCGCCACCAAAGGTGGTGTGGGAAGCAGGGGAAGTACCGTCACCATAGGTGATGCTGACATTTCTACAGGTTGCCGGTGAGGTTTTTAAGGCACCGTAGAATTCTGCATAGTAGCCAATATTTCTGCCGGTGGTAATGGGCTTAAAGCCGGTTTCATCATCGTAGAAGAAGAAAGCTCTGACAGAGTCTGCGCCGGCAAAACCGTCATAGCCTCTGGCGTTAACACGGAGGATACCGGTTCTGGCTCTGCTATTTTCCTTAACAGCTACCAGCTCGCCGTTTTTATATGCTGCCAGGACGATTTTAGCGCCGTAGGGGCTTTCACCTTTTACAAAGGTAGAGGAAGCGGAAATGATGGAGTTAAAGCCAACCCCCTGAACACTCTTTAATTCCTGACCGTCAACGGTAATCACGGGAACGGTGGAAACGCTGCCGTAGTCTCCGGCAACGTGGGTAACTTTTAAGTTATCCAGGTAACCGTCGCAGGCACCGCCTGCTGATCTGCCGGTGCTGTCTGTGCTGTTTGAGGTTACGTTCATGGCAAAGACGAAGGCATCGTAGCTACCGTTGGTAGTACCGGGCAGGTAGGGGTAGGTACCCTTCAGCAAATCGTTGACATACAGTTTATAGGATGAATTATCCAGGTCGATGACAAGCTTAAATTTGGTTAAGCTGAAGCTTGAGGGATTGGCATTTGCAGTAGCAAAGGTATTGTTGATTACGTAGTCTCTGCTGTTCCAATCAGATGCTTCTAAATAGTTATTACGGGGAATGAAGTCGTTGGTGCCTTCAATGTCAGCCAAGAGGTAACAATCCGGCAGAGCAGCACGCAGGTTTGCGTCGGGGTAAGCTGCAACCAGAGATTTGGTTGTGCCACTCCAGGCTGTAAGACCGGCAAACAGAGAAGCATCTGCCCAGGAATACCAGGGGTTCCATTTGGTTGAGGGAGCTTCTGCTGTGTCATGGAGACCGAAGGCCAGACGGGTGGAGGCTGTGTTGGAGTAAAGAGCCGCATCAAATTCCACAGTCAGAGTACCGCTGTCAACAACGGTGTTGTTCTTAAAGGGAATCTGCACATACTGTGCAGAGCAAGCTTTTGTACTACCATAAGTTGACATATCCAGACGCATCAGGTTGTTACTGGTGCTGGAATCGGTGACCTTCTTGACATAGTAGTAGGGATGCGCATAGGAATTGTGAACCCAGTTTGCCATATTGGTGTAGTTCGTGTCAGAGCCCTGAGAACGGTACATGGTACCCCAGGAGTTCTGGGTATTTGCTGTGGTAGCAAACACTTCATCTTCAAAGTCTAAGTCTACCAAAACGGTGGTGCCGGTAGGAACATCCTCCACTTCAATAATCTTAGTCAGAGAGAAATTGTCAATGGAAACAGTACCGGCATAGCCGTCACTATAAATCCAGACGCAGTTTTCTGCAGCAACCTTGGCAGAGTCTGCTGTGGTTGCGGCAGCAGTTGTCAGTCTGGAAGCTTTGGCAGTACCGATGGGGGTAGCATTGCCTTTTTTGTAAACGGTTAACTGCTGCAGGCCGGTGTTGACATTGATATCAATCTGTAATGTATACCAAATGTTAACCTCGGTTGCAGCAACACCTGCGTTTTTGCTTGCCAGGTCATCGCGAATAGCGGTGGGGAAGCTGAAGCCCAGGCCGGGGTGGTAACCGAAAAAGCCTAAGGCACTCTTGTTACCCTGTGCGTAAATACGTTTGTTTGTGGAAGCTTCGCTGGCTTTGATGTCCAGCTTGACGCGCCAGGTGCTGGTAGCGTCAAGGGAACCCAAGCCGATGTAGGGACAGCCACCTGTTGCGATGTTAAGCACACCGTTGCTGGTTGTTTCTGCCGCCGCTGCGTAGTGTTTCCAAGTATTTGCCAGATAGGTGGTAGCGGTGGTCCAGGTGAGATTTGAGAAGTCCTGGTCGAAAATGACTTCTTCTTTTGTGGCAGCGCTGACTGTTGTCGGGAAAATTGCCACG
>JAFQWH010000035.1 GCA_017407515.1 Clostridia bacterium
CCGCCCGGCAGGGCATTTCATACGAAAATGCAAAGCATTTTCTACACCTCATCCGTCAAAACCTATGGTTTTGACACCTTCCCCTCAAGGGGAAGGCTTTTAGGCAGTTTGTTTGTACTATACTTTCTTGTGGGGAAATGAATCCTCTTCTTCTGTAAATTCTACTTAATTATCTGCTCATCGGTTAACCTTTATTGAACCACGCAGACTTAGCGTGGTTTTCGTTATGCAAAAAACAGGGGCGATTCACAAATCGTCCCTGTTAGCTTCTATAAAGAATCCAAAACATTTTCCAAAAAAACATAAAAAAGTGCTTGACAACACAAGGTTTTTATGCTATCATATGTATGTTGTCAATTTGAGACAGCAATATGCGGATATGGCGGAATTGGCAGACGCGCTAGCTTCAGGTGCTAGTGGGAGCAATCTCGTGGAGGTTCAAGTCCTCTTATCCGCACCATTATATAAGACACACCGTTGGGTGTGTCTTTTTTTGTCCAAAAGGTCAAGAGGGCTTGAACCTTAAGAAGGCACCTCGCACAAAAAAAGACGCATCATATGGCAGTCGCTGATAAAACAGTAAAAGGCTTCCCCTTGAGGGAAAGCTGTCGAACGTAGTGAGACTGATGAGGTGCAGGAAATACGCCGTATTTCCATGAATTTTAATTTGTGCAAGAAAAAAGCCACCACAAACCGTGATGGCTTCAATTTCTTTTTTAAAAACTACGCCTGTACATCTTCATCTTCGCAAATCTCTGCAATTGACTTTGAAACAGAATGCTTAATCGGTTCCCACTTAACGTTCTTAAATAACGCAATAATAGAAATCGGTACATAGGTCAACATAAACAACGGGAACGTAAAGATATAAGCAATTTTTTTAAACTTCGGACAATGAATCTGCTTCCACTCTGTTACTGTTGTAATAGCACCCAGGAAGAAGAAGATTAAATAGAAACTTAAAATCGTTCTGCCCAAAGTTTCAAGGAGCATAAGCCAACCATCCAATTGCGTAATAATAGCAACAGGAATCGCAACGATGTTAACCACCACACTAAGCAGGGTTAAAAGCATTGCCGGCATCAGCGTCATCAGCATGTCATAGCAAGAGAAACAACCTTTAAATACGTTAACGATAAGCTTCTTGCCATATTTTCTGAATACCTGGTAAAAACCTCTTGACCAACGCAGACGCTGGAGATAAGACTGATAAAACGTGGTCGGCTGTTCATCATATAAAACAGCTTTTTCGCAATAGCCAATCTTTTCGCCTTGGATAATAGAATCGGTAGTAAATTCAATATCCTCTGTCAGAAGATGATGAATCCAACCGCCGTTTTTCTTAATAATCTCAGCACTAACTAAGAAACCGGTACCGGAAATCGCACTGCTGGTTCCCAGACTCATTCTGGCATTATTTAAGAATTTTGCTTCTCTTAAGAACCAAAGGGAATAACCGGCTGTAATCCAGTTTTCTCCGTAGTTCTTAGAGTTACGATAGCTGGTAATAACCCGATACCCATTATCAAACACCTTGTTCATTTCCGCAACGAAAGTAGGTGCTACAACGTTATCAGCATCAAAAACAATATAAGCATCGTAGTTTTTTTCGCCATGTTCTGTCTGAATCAAATTAAACATCCAGTCCAGTGCATAGCCTTTGCCGACCAGTTCTGTATTAAACCGTTCATAAACAGTTGCACCGGCTTTTCGAGCAACCTCTGCCGTATCGTCCGTACAGTTATCCGCAACCACAAAAACATCAATCAATTCTGACGGATATTCCTGCCTTTTAATACTGGCAATCAGATTGCCGATAACGTTACTTTCGTTTCTGGCGGAAACCACAATGGCATACTTGTGTTTCTTGCTTTCGTTAAAAGTCTTGGACTTTTTTACTAATCCAACAAATACATAAACAAACTGGTAGAAATAGCATAGTGTGAAAATTACCGAAATGGCAAAATTCATAAATACAATAAATTCCATAATACCCCTCATTTGTTAACCTTATAAAACAGCCCCCTATGCTGTTTTATAAGCATCTGTTTTCATGTTAACTACACCACAATAAAAAACCCGAACACCTTGCGAGGTGGTCGGATTTTTGGTGCCGCTGACCGGACTTGAACCGGTACGGGATTGCTCCCACGGGATTTTAAGTCCCGGGTGTCTGCCAATTCCACCACAGCGGCAAAAACGTAAAGCAGTTATTATTCACTTAACGACTTTACAAGTATATCACGATTCCCCAAGTTTGTCAAGGTTTTTTCTCAAGATTTTCTTTTTTTGTTTTTTAGAGTTGCTTTTTCCCAAAAAGCGTGATGCTGTGTACCTTGCAGCAGATTTAAAGGATGTGTTTCCCCAACAAACACCCTTTAAATCTGTTTTTGTTTTTACAACAATTTATTGAACAAGGCTGAGTAAACTGTCGAATTCTGCCCGGGAACTGATAGGATAACTTCCAATTTCAGCCCCTTCACAAGTGCCTGTCGCCCACATGGTAATCTGACCGGCATCGGTTTTTTCATAAAGGGTTACCGTAATCGGTTTGTCTAAATACTGTGTCACCCCAAACCGTTCCGCATAAGGCTTGACCGGCACAATAATTCCCGTCCTCGGGTGCGGCATTTTCCTATCGCTGGCAATCGTTACTACGGTACTGTACACCACCCTGGTTCCGTCAACCCCGTTACCGGAATTTTCTTCTGTCGGCGGTGACATTTTAGGAACATCCTCTGTAAACTGTTCAAAGGTTTTAACATCTGCCGTAAATTCACTCAGTTTTCGCTCCGCGAACTGTGCTTCTGCAGCTTTTCGTTCATATTTAACTTCAAAAATCGTGTCGCCTGTCCGAACCTCCATGGAAATCCATTCTACGTCCGGCACCAGACTGAAAATAACTAACGCGTTCTGATAAAACGTCTTTTCGTCTAAAACACCGTCTGTAACATAGGTCTCCGACGAATCTAACACATAACGAATCAACATACCGTAAGGTTTTTGATCCTTTTCCAGACTAAGGCCCTCAAACACCGTACCGTTTGGTGTAAGCTTCTGCACCAAAGACGAAATATTACTGTCATCTCCGATCAGAGTTCCTTTATAACCTAAAAGTGCATCCTTATCTTCCAGATAGGGGTTATAAGGTGCCTCTAAAAGCAACACATCATCAGCATAATACCGGGTGTAATTTTCCTCTTTAGATGACTGACGGGTAATCTCCCGAATGAGTTTCGGGTTGTTGCGGTAAAAATACTGTCCGTCTTCACCGAGCTCATATGTATATAACTTCTTTTCTCCACCGCCAACGGATATATAAAACCAGCTTTTTATATTTCTGCCGTTTTCATCTGCAAGATAAGACAGTATATGCAAAACCGAAGCCTCGTCCGCCGGTTGTTCTGCACCTGCCAAAATCAACCTGTCCAGTTTGCTGAGTCGGTAGGCATAAGTAGTTGTATCCCGCAAAACCGTGTAAACCGCATTTTCCAAAAATGCTTCATCCGGTGCCTGCATAGGCTTTTGAGGCGGTTTCGCACCCAAATCCGGCAGCTTAAAGCTTTTTACTATCCGACTTGCCACTCTTTTGTCAATATCCTCAAAGGTCAACACTGCCTGATACGGAGGGAACCCGGGTAAATCATCAAATATATATTGAATAACGCTTGCCTCGCCGTTTTTAAAGGTAACCTCAAAGAGCTTTGCTGCATACTTATCTGATTCTAAAACCTCCGGCTCCCCCGGCGTATAGCCAAAAGCTCCCGGAATTTCTACTATTTCATGATCAACATACAATAAATCAAACCGGCCTATTTCCTTGCCCTCTTCTTTAAAAACAAAGCCACCTTTATCTTCCGTTACTTCCCACTCGCCGGGCACCATAACGCTGTAACCGTCTAATGTAATCAACCGGTATTTTCCATTGTGCCAAAGGTTCGCAACAACAAAAGCAATTAAAATTATACATATAAAAGCTATAATAATGAGCCTTTTTTTATTTCGAAACATTTTTTCCTCCGATTGTTCAATCTAAGATACCTACAGTATAACACATCAAAAGATAATATTCAATTCTTTTTTTATGAATCATACCAAATGCGTTTTTTAATGTATTGTCGCTGAAAAAACTTTGACTTTTTTTCATATATAGGGTACAATATATAAAGGTATGTTTATTTATAAAGGAGACTAAAAACATGGCATCGGAACAGATTTATATAAAAGGTGCAAAGGAGCATAATTTAAAAAATGTTGATGTAACCATCCCCCGTGATAAGCTGGTTGTGTTTACCGGTTTGTCAGGTTCCGGAAAGTCCTCCCTTGCCTTTGATACGATTTATGCAGAGGGTCAACGCCGCTATATGGAGTCTCTGTCTTCTTATGCCCGGCAGTTTTTAGGTTTAATGGAAAAGCCCGATGTTGAGCTGATTGAGGGGCTTTCTCCGGCAATCAGTATTGACCAGAAAACCACCAGTAAAAACCCCCGTTCTACCGTAGGAACCGTAACGGAGATTTATGACTACCTCCGTTTATTATACGCCCGCGTCGGCGTCCCCCACTGCCCGAAATGCGGTAAGGAAATCAAAAAACAAACCATTGACCAGATTGTAGACCAGGTACTGCTTCTTCCCGAAAAAACCAAGTTTCAAATTTTAGCTCCTGTCATTCGCGGCAAAAAAGGCGAACACCAAAAGCTGTTTGACGATGCGAAACGCGGTGGCTTTGTCCGTGTCCGTGTAGACGGGATTATTTACGATTTATCCGAGAAAATTTCCCTCGATAAAAATAAAAAACACAACGTGGAAATCGTCGTTGACCGTCTTGTCGCCGGTGGTGACCATAAAAAGCGTCTTGCTGACTCTTTAGAAACCGCTCTGTCTTTGGCAAACGGCCTGGTTTTAGTTGACGTAATTGACGGCGAGGAGTTGCTCTTTTCCGAAAACTATGCCTGTGATGATTGCGGCATCAGTATCGAAGAGCTTGCTCCCCGAATGTTTTCTTTTAACAGTCCCTTTGGTGCCTGCCCGGACTGTGCCGGTCTTGGTGACCAAATGAAAATCGACCCCGAGCTTGTTATTGATTACAATAAATCCTTAAACGAGGGTGCTGTCTCCGCCATCGGTTGGGGCAATGCAGACAATTCCGAAAGCGTTTCTTATATGTATTTTACGGCACTTGCCAAACGCTATAACTTCTCCCTGGATACAAAATTCCGGGACTTATCCCCTGAAGTTCAAGACGTTTTGTTGTACGGCACTCGTGGCGAAAAGCTGGATTTGTCTTACGAACGCTCCTACGGTACAGCTTCTTACCGTGCTTCTTTTGAGGGGATAATCCGTAACTTGGAGCGTCGTTATAACGACACCTCCAGCGAATACATGAAAGCTGAATACGAAAAACTGATGACTACAAAGTCCTGCCCTACCTGTCACGGCAAACGTCTAAAACCCGAAGTCTTGGCAGTTACCGTAGGCGGACTGAACATCTGGGAACTGACTCAGCTTTCCATTCGTGATACGTTGCAGTTTTTTAAAGACCTTTCTCTTTCCGAACGTGATTTTACAATTGCCAGACTAATTTTAAAAGAAATCAATGCCCGCCTCGGCTTTTTAGTCGACGTCGGCCTTGATTATTTAACTCTCTCCCGTGCAGCCGGAACGCTCTCCGGCGGCGAGGCTCAGCGTATCCGTCTGGCAACCCAGATCGGCTCCAGCTTAATGGGCGTTCTCTATATTTTGGACGAGCCCTCCATCGGTCTGCACCAACGTGATAATGACCGACTGCTGGAGACCTTAAAACGTCTTCGTGACATGGGTAATACACTGATTGTTGTAGAGCACGATGCTGACACTATGTTTGCCTCTGACCATATTGTTGACATCGGTCCCGGTGCCGGTGTACACGGTGGCGAAATCGTAGCAGAGGGCACCGTGGAAGACATCATGGCAAATAAAAATTCCATCACCGGTGACTACCTTTCCGGCAGAAAAGAAATCCCCGTTCCAAAGACCAGAAGATGCGGCAACGGTAACTTCCTGAAAATTCGGGGTGCCTCTCAAAACAACCTAAAAAATGTTGACGTGGATATTCCGCTGGGAACCTTCTGTGCCGTTACCGGCGTGTCCGGCTCCGGAAAATCTTCCTTAGTGAACGAGGTCATTCATAAGCATTTGGCAAAGGAATTAAACCGTGCTCATGTAATCGGCGGCAAGGTAAAAGAAATGTCAGGACTTGAGCACCTGGATAAGGTGATTGATATTGACCAGTCCCCTATCGGCAGAACCCCCCGTTCCAATCCTGCAACCTACACCGGTGTCTTTTCAGACATTCGTGAGGTTTTTGCAAGTTCAACGGAAGCCAAAATCCGTGGCTACAAGGCCGGTCGCTTCAGCTTTAACGTCAAAGGCGGACGGTGCGAGGCCTGCAGCGGGGACGGTATAATTAAAATTGAAATGCATTTCTTGCCGGATATTTACGTCCCTTGCGATGTTTGTAAAGGCAAGCGTTATAATCGGGAAACCCTGGACGTAAAATATAAAGGAAAGAACATTCACGAAGTGCTTGACATGACCGCAGAGGAAGCTCTGGAATTTTTCAAACACCTGCCGAAAATCCAGCGAAAGATTCAAACCCTCTGTGATGTTGGCTTGTCCTACGTCAAAATCGGTCAACCCTCAACCCAGCTTTCCGGTGGTGAAGCTCAGCGTGTTAAGCTGGCAACAGAGCTTTCAAAACGCGGCACCGGCAAAACAATTTATATCTTAGACGAGCCTACCACCGGTCTCCACACAGCTGATGTCCATAAGCTGTTAGAGGTGCTCGATCGCCTTGTAGACGCCGGCAACACCGTTCTCGTCATCGAGCACAACCTTGACGTTATCAAAACCGCGGACTATATCATAGACCTAGGCCCCGAAGGCGGCGACGCCGGCGGACAGGTCATTGCTACGGGAACCCCGGAAGAAATCTGTGCCTGCAAAGCTTCCTATACAGGACAGTATTTAAAAAAAGAACTTGATAAAGCAAAGAAATAAGGTGACCCTATGAAGAAAAAGGAAACCCAAAAACCCTTTGTCAGCTGCATCGTAGCCGCTGCCGGAAAAGGCAGCCGTATGCAGGCTGAGCTCAATAAAATTTTTCTGGAGTTTTGTGATAAACCCGTATTGGCACATACCCTTACCGTCTTAGAAGAATGTCCCTCTATCGACGAGATTGTTCTCGTTACCGGCGAGTGCGATATGCTGGGCTGTAAAGATATTGCTGAAGAATTCGTCATCAAAAAACTCACCGCCATTACCCTTGGCGGCAAGCTGCGGCAGGATTCCGTACGAAATGCCTTACAAGAGGTTTCAGAAAAAGCTGACATCGTGCTGATTCATGATGCCGCCCGTCCTTTGGTAACTGCCGAAGTGATCCAAAATGTGATTGACGATGTAATCACCTGCGGTGCAGCAGCACCCGGCGTTCCCTGCAAAAACACCTTAAAGCTGACAGATGCAGAGGGCTTTATTGCAGACACCCCGGACCGAAGCCGCTTGTACGAAATTCAAACCCCTCAGGGCTTTAGCCGCAATATCATTACCCGTGCCCACGAAAACGCCCTGCAAAACGGGCTTTCCGGCACAGACGATTGCTTTTTAGTTGAGCAACTGGGTATAAAGGTCAAAATTTCCGAGGGTGATTACCGAAATATTAAAATCACCACCCCGGAAGACCTTCTAATTGCCGAACTTTTATCTACAACCCTCTAACTCTGTGATACAAAGGAGAAAACCATGGTATTTTCAAGCTTGCTGTTTTTGTGCATATTTTTGCCGGCTGTACTGCTTTTGTACTATGCCTCAAAAAATCTTACATATAAAAACATTGTTTTGGTCATCGCTTCCCTGCTTTTTTATGCCTGGGGTGAGCCTTTCTATGTGTTAGCACTGCTGTTTAGTTCCCTTGTAAACTACCTGGCCGCTTTTATAATTGAAAAACACGCCGGCACCTGTAAAGCCCGACTGGCTCTTTGTGTTGCCGTGGCAATCTGTCTCGGCCTTTTGGGAACTTTTAAGTATACCGGCTTCTTTGTTGAAAACATAAATTTCCTATTGGGGACAAAAATTCCTTTCCACGGCTTTGCCCTGCCTTTAGGCATCTCCTTTTACACCTTTCAGACCCTGTCCTATACCATTGATGTTTACCGAAAAAACTGCAAAGTTCAGCGTTCCTTTCTGAAATTCCTGCTGTATGTTTCAATGTTCCCTCAGCTCGTAGCCGGCCCTATTGTCCGCTATGTTGACATAGAAAACCAAATGGACAACCGCCGCGTTACAGCCAAAGATTTTGAAGAGGGTATCCTTTGGTTCGTCAAAGGTATGTTTAAAAAGGTCATTCTGGCAAACAGTGCCGGCAGCGTTGTTTCCCTCCTCTTAGAGGGTGACTTAACCCTGCTGTCCGCTGGTGGTGCCTGGCTCGGACTGTTACTGTATGCCTTTCAGATTTACTATGACTTCTCCGGCTATTCCGATATGGCAATCGGTCTCGGTCGTTTCTTCGGTTTCCGCTTCCTGGAAAACTTTAACTATCCCTACATTTCCAAAAACGTGACAGAATTCTGGCGTCGTTGGCATATTTCTCTGGGCACCTTCTTCCGGGACTATGTGTATATTCCTTTAGGCGGCAACCGCCACCACCATATTCGTAATATCTTAGTGGTTTGGTTTTTAACCGGCTTTTGGCACGGTGCCAGCTGGAACTTTATCTTGTGGGGTCTGTATTACGCCCTCTTTTTGCTCATCGAGAAAAAGTGCTTTGGCGGCAAGCTCCTAAAACTCCCCTGCTGGATTGGTTCTGTCTATAACGGCATTGTGGTCCTCCTTGGCTGGGCACTGTTTTACTTTACTGATTTTAAAAGACTCTCCCAGTTCTTTAAAACCGCATTCGGCGGCAGTGGAATTTTAATTGATACCTTAACAAAGGGCGAATTTTTCGGCAACCTCTTTCTTTTAATTCTGCTGTTTCTTTGTGCAACGCCAATCTTTAAAATCTGTGCAGACAAGCTGAAAGAAAAATGTCCGAAAGTACATGCAATTCTGACTCCTGTTTGGATTGTAGGGGTTCTGCTCGTTTCCTTTACCCTGCTGGTCGGGGAAACCTATAACCCCTTCTTATACTTTAGATTCTAGGAGGCAAACCGATGAAACAGTGTATGACAAAATTGAATATCGTTCTGTTCTGTCTGCTCCTTGCAGGGTTTGCCTATATCGGCGTTTTTGCTCCGAAAGATACTTCTGCTGCAAAGGAGGAAAATCGCGAACTGGCAACTATGCCTGCCTTAACCGCCGATACCCTTTTTTCCGGTAGCTTTTCTCAGGATTTTGAGAACTACTTAGCCGATAACGTAGGCTACCGTTCTTTCTTTATGAACACCGCCACCAAAATTGAAAGCTTAAAAGGCTTTAAACCCGAGACCGGCAGAATGGTAACCGCTAATAAAAGCCTGGGCACCGGTGACGCCGGCGAAAACCACCTGCTCCTGCTTTCTGACCGGGTTATGGAAGTGTATAAGAAGAATGACGCCGCCCAAAAAGCATATATTGATGCTTTAAATCTGTATGCCGAAACTCTCCCCGAAGATATACGGATTTTCTCTATGCTGATTCCTACCCAGATTGAATTTTACGAAGATCAGTCTGTTTCCGACAGCGAAAAAGAAACTATTGATACCATCTACAATACCGTAAACCCCCGCATCATAACAGTACCGGCATACGAAAAGCTCTCGTCACACAAAGACGAATATATTTACTTCCGAACCGACCACCATTGGACACAGCGAGGTGCTTTTATGGCTATAATGCCTTCTTAGAGTCGGCTTTTTCCACCTCGGTACAGCTATCTGATTACCATGTCAGCCGCCGGCACGGATTCTTAGGCTATCTCTATAACCAGGCAAAAGACCCCACTTTGCAAAAACACGCAGATACTATCGAAATGTTTACCAAAGGGGAAAATCTTTCCTTTACGGCAAAAGCAAAGGAAAACGGACAGATGGTGAGCTACACCGCTCAACTGTTTAAGTTGCCTGCTCAAAATGAATCCCCGAAATATGGTATCTTCATGGGCGGCGACCACCAGTTTGCCGAAATCAATACTGAAAACAAAAACGGTAAAACCCTGCTCGTCATGAAGGATTCTTATGCCAACACCCTACTTCCCTTTTTAGTCGAGCAGTATGAAACCGTTTTGGTGATTGACCCTCGAAATTTTTACAGCACCGTCACTGCCTTAACTGAGGAATACGATATTGACGATATGCTGTTTGTAAATTATGTATTCACCACAACCTTTACTGATTTTATTGACAGAATGGTTGCTGTACGATAGGAGAATGATTATGCCGGATTTAAGAATCGGACACGGTTACGATGCCCACCGTTTTTGTGACGACCGCCCCTTGGTTTTAGGCGGTGTCACAATCCCCCATACCCAAGGCCTTTTAGGCCACTCAGACGCAGACGTGTTGCTCCACGCCCTGATGGACGCTATGCTGGGCTCCGTTGCCTTGGGCGATATAGGAAAGCACTTTCCAGACTCAGACCCTGCTTACCGTGGTGCTGACAGCTTAGAGCTTTTAAAAAAGACCTATGCCCTGGTGAAGGAAAACGGTTACTACCTGGAAAATGCAGATATAACCGTCATCGCCCAGGTGCCAAAGCTGTCTCCCTACATTGACCAAATGCGTGCCACCGTTGCAAAAGCCTTAAACAAGCATATTTCCGCTATTTCCATTAAAGCAACCACAACGGAAAAAATGGGCTTTGAGGGCAGATGTGAAGGCATCAGTTGCCACGCTGTTTGCCTGGTGAAAAATTTTGCATAGTCCTTGCTATTTTACTATGTTTTATGATATAATATTTTAGATACAAAAATCTGAAAGGAGCCATAGCTATGTTTGCCAAAATGCGTGCTGACATTAAAGCAATCAGAGAACGAGACCCTGCTGCCCGTAGCGGTGCCGAAGTCTTCTTTATGTATTCGGGGTTCCACGCAGTCTGTTGGCATCGGCTGGCTCATTGGTTTTACCGTCACCGTATGTTCGGTTTTGCCCGTTTTATTTCCCAGACAAACCGTTTCTTCACCGGTATTGAAATCCACCCCGGTGCCAAAATCGGCAGAGGCCTGTTTATTGATCACGGTATGGGTGTTGTCATCGGCGAAACCACGGAAATCGGCGATAACTGTACCTTGTACCAGGGTGTAACCTTAGGCGGTACAGGTAAAGAAACCGGCAAACGTCACCCAACTTTGGGAAATAACGTTATGGTTGGCAGCGGTGCCAAGGTCTTAGGCCCCTTTACGGTGGGTGATAATTCTAAAATTGCGGCAGGTGCCGTTGTTTTAAACGAGGTTCCGCCAAACTCCACCTGCGTGGGCGTACCGGCACGAATCGTTAAAATTAACCATAAGCGTGTCTCAGACCTTGACCAGGTGCATATCCCCGACCCTGTTTCCCAAGAGCTTTGCCGTATGCAGGCACAGCTTGAACGGTTAGAAAAAAAGCTGGCGGCTATGAACGGTTCCCCCGAAGATACAGAGTAAACCCGTTGAATCTTAGTAAAAGGATGGTTATAATATGAAAATCTACAACACGATGACTCGTAAAAAAGAGGAATTTATTCCCTTAACCCCCGGTGAGGTCAAAATGTACTCCTGCGGCCCCACTGTGTATAACTATTTCCACATTGGTAACGCACGTCCGTTCATTATTTTCGACACCCTGCGTCGCTATTTTGAGTACCGCGGCTATAAGGTTACCTTTGTGCAGAACTTTACGGATATTGACGATAAAATGATTAAAAACGCAAACGCTCAGGGTGTAACTGTCCGCGAGCTGGCTGACCGTTTTATCGAAGAGTATTTTAAAGACGCAAAAGGCCTTGCCATTCGCGAAGCATCTGTGCACCCCCGTGCAACGGATAATATCGACGCCATTATCGAAACAATTTCTACCCTGATTGAAAAAGGCTTCGCTTACGAATCAGAGGGCGATGTTTACTTTGAAACAAACCGTTTTACAGAGTACGGCAAGCTTTCCGGCCAGCCCTTAGAAGATCTTGCTGCCGGTGCCAGAATTGACGTTGACGAAAGAAAGAGAAATCCCATGGACTTTGCTCTGTGGAAAAATAAAAAAGAGGGCGAGCCTGCTTGGCAGAGCCCCTGGGGCGAAGGCCGCCCCGGTTGGCATATCGAGTGCTCCGCTATGGTTAACCGCTATTTAGGTGAAACCATCGACATTCACTCCGGTGGTCAGGACTTAATCTTCCCCCACCACGAAAACGAAATCGCACAGAGTGAATGTGCTACCGGCAAACCCTTTGCCCGGTATTGGATGCACAACGGCTATATTAACGTAAACAACGAAAAAATGGCTAAATCCAAGGGCAACTTCTTCACCGTGCGTGACGTAGCACAGAAGTATGATTACGAAGTAATTCGTTTCTTTATGCTCTCTGCTCATTACCGCAGTGCCATCAACTTCTCCGATGAGCTCTTAAAGCAGTCCGAAGCAGGCTTAGAACGTCTTTACACCTGCTTGTATAACCTTGAATTCCTGCAGGCAAAGGCACAGAAAAAAACGCTGACTGCTGATGACGAAGCGGCTCTTGCTCAGCTTGACAAATTCACCGAGCAGTTTAACGCCGCCATGGACGATGACTTAAACACTGCTGATGCCATCTCCGCTTTATTTGACCTGGCTCGTTTCTTAAATACAAACATCACCGTTGACTCTCCTCTTGCTGTCTTTGACGCAGCTATCCTCAAGCTCCGCGAGCTTGGCAGCGTTTTAGGCATCTTAGATAAAAAGCAGGAAGACTCTGTCAGCGACGAAGTAAAGGCACTTCTCGAAAAACGTAAAGAAGCCCGCCAGAATAAAGACTGGGCACTCTCTGACCAGATTCGTGACGAATTAAAGGCCATGGGCGTTGAAGTTTTAGACACCCGTCAGGGCATGAAATTAAACATCAAGAGGCAGAACGATGAACTGTAAAATTCTCTCCCCCCAAGAGGCACGAGGGTACTCTCCCCTGGCTTTAGCGTTTGTGGGCGATGCTGTGTATGAAGAGTTTATCCGCACCAAAATTTTATTACAAGCAAACACCTCTGCCAACAAACTGCATAAAAAGGCGGTCTCTTTCGTTCGGGCACATGCTCAAAGCGAGGCGTCCAAAAACTTAGCTTCTCTTTTGACGGCTGAGGAAGAAGAAATTTTTAAGCGGGGCAGGAATGCACACTCTGCTTCCGTCCCAAAAAACGCAGACGTAACCGAGTACCGTGCCGCTACGGGTTTTGAAGCCTTATTGGGGTATCTTTACCTAACCGGACAAGCCGACAGGCTTGACTTTCTTATGCTGGAAGCGTATAATGTCATTAGCAAAGAATCCGCCAATCGGTAAAAATTTGTCTGAATTCCAATTTTTTTTGAAAAAAACTATTGGGAATTCGAGAAAAATATGATATACTGTTAGTTGTGTTTATTATCTCTTCCGACGCTCTAGGCGTGCGGTGAAGATTATAAAAGTTTTTTAAATTATTTAATATTTGAAAGGGGCGAAAAACGTGGATAAGAAAAGAGTCAAAGAGCTGAAGATCATTGCTAACAAGATCAGAAAGAATGCTCTTACGGCTGTATACAGTGCCTCTTCCGGCCATCCGGGAGGTTCTTTATCCATTGCGGACGTATTGTCCGTACTGTATTTCGAGGTCATGAATGTTGATCCGAAAAATCCGAAAGCTGAGGACCGTGACCGTTTTGTTCTCTCTAAAGGTCATTGTGCACCTGCACTCTATGGTACCCTGGCAGAACGTGGTTTCTTCCCGGTAGAAGACTGCAAAACTTTCCGTAGAGCAGACAGCTACCTCCAGGGCCACCCCGATATGAAGGGTGTTCCCGGTGTTGATATGTCCACAGG